>PAQH01000045.1 GCA_002709225.1 Planctomycetaceae bacterium | reverse complement strand
GGTCGGGTGTGGGGTAACTGTTGACGGATCGAAGTTGGTTGAAAGAGATGGACTTTGGTACGAAGGCGACAGTGAAACGCCATTCACTGGGGTTTCGGTCGAAAAATATGAGAACGGGCAGAAGAGGGAGCAAGCAACTTTCAAGGATGGGAAGTTAGAGGGGCCGTATATTTTTTGGCATGCGAACGGGCAAAAGAAGGGGGAAGGAACTTTCAAGGATGGGAAGCGAGAGGGGCTGCAGACTATTTGGTATAAGAACGGACAGAAGAATGTGGAAAGGACTTACAAGGATGGGAGGTTAGTGTCTGAAACGTTCTGGGACGAAGAGGGCAACGAGACCAAGGAGTAACTCCTGTTCCTCTGGCAAACCGACTGTTCGAACCGGTTCGCCTCATCTCGTACTCCCTACAAAACGGGTCGCGAATCGCTCGACGTCTTGGGGCGTAAATCGAATGCGACCATTGGGCAACTTTTTGTGGTCCAGGAAAACAAGCCGATCGCTACCGGGAGCGGGCACGCCCTTGTAGATCCACCGCTCGATGGTGCGCCGGCTGATTGTGGGGTGTTCCCAGTTGAGCCGCTTGGCGAGGATCTCGCCCACATCGGCTATGGACAGGCACGGATCCCACTTGGCTCTGCCATGGCGTAGCCCATCAATTACATCAGGTGGGAATAGCGGGTCGCCGTCCAACTCGGCCACGGTTTGTTGCCAGACCGCAGCCGCTGCCAGGTCAGCCGCTGCTTTACGCAGGATCGCCAGCAGCTCGCCCTTGTGGTCTTTCACACGCTCGACTAGCTCGGGCGTCATGGACTCCGGCGGGGTGCACCACAGCTCATCGCCATGTTCCTCCAGACGGACGCCGGCGGCTTTGAGATCTTTGATGATTTCGATGACGCTCATAATTTCAGGAACTCGCTATCGTCGTCAGTTTCCGTAGTCAACTCATCAGGGGCTGCGACACTCTGTACGTTTCCCTCGAGGTTTAGTGCCAGAGTGTCGCAGGGCTCTGGGGCATGCGGGAAAAACTTAAGGACCTTGGGGCCTTGGTTCTTGGGGTCAACTAGCTTCAGTTCACCCACGCCGCCCTTTGCTAAATCGCGGAGATTCTTCTCGACCGTTTTCGCATCGGTCCGGAAAACTGTCGGTGCGCATCGCAGAACGTCGCGTACGCTAACACCACCATCCCTGTTCCGAATCCACTCGATAAATTCTCGCGACAACTTGTCCTGCTCTGATTCGTCAAGCCGGGCGTAGACCCGTTTCGCCTCATACTTGAACCATGCGATCAGCTCGGTGGCATCCACAACCGTCTGTTCGCTGATCTCCGTTTCTGGCTGGTCGGGAGCGGCTGCCCAATGTGCATAGTGCAGGATTAGCGAAAACCTCGCCCCATACGAAATCATGCGGTACCAGGCGTACTGGAGTTTTTCGCTGAGCGACGTCGCCTCCTTCCTGGTTTGGTCGTGGAAGTCGGCGAATGCGGCTTTCGCGTCTGGGGCAAACTTCACCCCGAGCGGCTGCGGGTGCCCGTTCTCGTCATACGCGAAGTCGAGACGGTATAACCGGTCAAGGATGCATCCCCAATCGGACAGCAGCCGGTCAGGAATCTCAACATTGGACCAGAGCCCCAGGTTCGGGGGCGGGTCGACGAACAGAAATCTCGCCGCCGTTCCGTTGTAGAAATTGGTATCGCTCAAACAATTCTTGAGCACGTGGGGCTGGATCGTACCGACCAGCGACATAAACGCATGCGGTACGGTGATCCTGCGACGGTCGCCCGTCTTGCGGTCCACGATCAACATCGAACCGTCAAACATGGACAGCCAGCGGTGCAGGTCGCCTGACTTTGCGCTATCGTTTCCGGAGTAGCGACCGTGCCCCGCAAACCAACCGTTTAATTCGTCAATTCCCAGGACCATTCCACGCGGGTTTTCCATCAACATCAATGCGATGGCTTCAATGGTTGTGTCATCGCACAGAATCTTTTCTTCCACCGGTTCGATCGGTTTCTGCGGCGGTGGCTCCGTGTGGCTCTTGCTGCGCTCCCAGGCCTTGTAACTGCGGGTGTACTGTGCCTTCTCTTCGTAAAAGCTCTCCATCGCTGCGTCGTAGCGCCGTGTTGCTGCTACCTGGCGATCTTCGACCGCCTCCTTGACGTTTCCGAATGCCGCCGACTTTTTGTTTCCCGACTTGCCCACCAGCGCCGCCCAAATGATCGGCAGCTCCTTCCAGCGACGTTTGACAATCAGTTGGCGAGTGTTCCCGATGGCCGTACCTAAGAACGTCAAGATCGGCAACGCGAAAAAAGACGCATCGCATTGGACGTCGTCTGCGCCAGCCGCCACCAGGGCGGCCAGGGACTCGGGTAGCAAGCGTGCTGGAAACGGGCGGTAAGGTTCGATGACTGTTTCGGCATTAGGAGCTGTGGCCTCGTCGCTGCTACGTCCAGGTGGAGCGGATGCTGACGATGTATCTCCCCTTTCCCGTGCGAGGATATTGTCAAGAACGGTCAATGCTTCGGCGGCTGGCAATGGTGGTGCACATCTCCCAGCCCAAGTAAGCACGCTACTGCGTAACTCCTGGCCGCTCTCGCCACGCTTGAGCGCCTTGCCCACTAAACGGCACAGCGTATCGTTCCGACTTCCTTCGCTTTCGCCCGAATGCTCATCGAGGCTGTCGGGGTGATTCGTGATAGTGAACGTCAGCGGGGGTGCTGTGGAGGGTGGCGTATTGATCAAATCGACCAGCACAGTGGGGAAGTCAGCCGGCTCTACTTCGTCTGGTGAGCGCCCTGGCAGCCACCGATACTGCGCCCCGGTCTCGTGGATGCTCGGCGGAAAAACAGATTGTGCGCCGGCTGCATCTGTGCCAAATCGGATTTCCAGGCCTTCAACATCTACCTTTGCTTTACCGGGATCGAGCGTTTCCGGGTATCGAAAAATTCTGTGCGTAGAACGCTTGCTGGTGTAGGTGGGCGTAACAATATGCGACAGCAGCCGTTCGGCCGTGGCTTCGCCTGCGGGGGTGTCAAATTCAACATCGCATATCCCCGACTCTGGCCCCAGCAGCACGCCCAGGTTGGACGCGGGGTGTTTTGCGAATCGTCGCTCGACTTCGTCCGGATCGCAGGTGGCTAGTTTCTGCCATGCCTTCCCTCGTGGGCGCTTGCTGCGTTCATGCACGAGCACCACGGGCCAACCGCGCTGGGCATACTGTTTGGCTAGTTCCACACCACCCGGTAAAATGGTCATATCTGACAATCCTTTGGACCAGACTTTTTGCTTCGGGTTTGGTAACCAAAACACACTCCGCCCCGGGGCTCCTACCCCGGGGCGAAGTCGTTACCGTTCTAGAACGGCACATCGTCCACGGCCGGTTGCTTGACGTCGCGTTTGAAACTCTCAACGTTCAAGTAACCGCCTTCGTTCAAAACAACCATGGCGGTGCCACACACGCCCACGAAGTCTTGCGGGTCCAGCTCGCCTTTAGTGATTGCGCTGCCCTTCAGCTGCGCCATCATGCGAACAAGTTTGGTGCCGGCCCACGTCTCAACCTTGCAGTAGGTTGTTGCCCGCGTGCCTTCGTAGTCCGGTGCAAGTAGCCGGAAGTTGAGGACGACACCCGGCCCGTGTGCCGCGTGAGGTTTTTCCTCAACCCCAACAAATTCAACGGGTTGCTCCCCTTCCGGGGTGGCGGTATTGAAGTCTAGCTTCATCATTTGCTCCGAAAAATGAGTTATCACAACACACAACACACAACCGCCGATTACCTCCTTCCTGTTAATGTTTCTCGCGTCCTGCTTTGGTCACTGTGCGGATGATTTCCGAGCCAAGAACAAACGTATGCCGGCCAAACTGCCAGCTACGCAAACCGCTATTCCTGGCCCGCCGAAGCGTCTGGTAGGACCATCCCAAATGCTCCATTGCGACCCCTAGTGGGTAGAGCTGGTCCGGCACGATCGGCTGCGTTGGCTTCCTGGATTCCATACGTTCCCCTCAATGCGTTTTGTGTAGGTACAAAAAAAATGCGACACCAATCGCTGACGAGGCTTGGACCTCTCGTCAGTGATCAGTGCCGCATCACTGGCTTCACTAATCCACCCGAGTGACACTCAGGGTGTTGTTCAAGTTGTCTTCCGCTGGGATAACAACCCACAGCAGACGCGACACAATCTACTGATTTTCGAGATTGTGTCAAACCTTTCTTGCGCCATCCGCTCGCCAACCTATTGCGACTGGCTACGCAGCAGCAAAACTAGCCGAATTTGCGAGCCAGCTCGTCGGCCAGGTCATCCTCGGGGTGGATGTAGATTTCCGTGGTGCTCGGCCGATGGTGTCCCAGGAACGCTTGTGCGGCGGCCAGCGTACTCCCCGGCTGGTTGTAAACTCTTGTGCCGGCAGCATGCCGCAGCTGATGGATATGCCAGTGCGGTATGTTGTGTTGTTCACAGACCCTCGCAATACGCTTCCCGAGGGCATCCCGCGTCCAGGCCTTGCCTCCTGTCTGGCGATTCCGGTTGCGATAATCGGTCGGCTGCGGACGCACAAACACCAGATCGGTCTCTTTTCGGCCGTCAATCAAACGGGCAAGAATCTCAATACAGCAGGGGCCAAAACGGACGGTCCGTACATGGCCGAAACGAGTCGTTTTGTGTTGCCGCACATCGTACTTCCAAACGTCGTCGGCCTTCTTTTTGATGTCTCCCACACGCATTTGGTACAGCTCACCAGACCGGGCCCCGGTGTGGTATAGCACGTCGATCAGGTCGATGGCCTCCTGTGGCAAATGCTTCTTGGTGGCCTCGACCACATCCATCGGCACAGCCACTACGGGAGCATTCTCGGCAGCCTGTCCCGGCTTCAGTGGTCGCAATGCCTGGAGTTTTGCAGGGATTTCATCCGGAACCATCTCCTCCTCGTTTCCAAACTGGAAGACGGCTCGCAACCGATTCATCTGGCCGTTGATTGTCTTGCGACAATTACCAGCCGAGACGAAAAGTTGGCGTGCCTCTCGCAATTGCGGCTTGCCGATCGTGTCAACCGGTCGGTCCCCGTATAAGACGCACAGCCGCCTGATCGCGCTGCGGTACAAGCACTGCTCGGGGTAACTGAAGTCCGGCAATCGGTACCGTTCAAAGTGCGCCCAGAGCTGTTCCACGGTGCAATAGCCGGTGGCCGTGGGGGGCTCCGGTGGCTGCTCGCTTTTGGGCGTCCATTTCACCCAGGGCGGTGGCGTACCGTGTACGATGAAATGCGCCAACGATTTCTCGTAGGCCGCTATGGATTCGTCGGATTGGTATTCACCTGGCAGCGTCTCTTGGGGTCGCCGCCCGTCGCACTGCTTGGGGTATTGGATGTACCCGCGGTTAGTGCCACGGTGCCAGGAGTATTTGAGATGCCGGCTCTTACGTTTCCGACTGCCGGCAATCCTGGACCGCTTCGGTGGCGCGCTCCGTGCGCTGGTTGTCTTCGTCATCACTCAGGCTCCCGAGTTGTTGCGTGATGCGCAAAGTGCTGGGTACCCAGCACATTTGCGCCGTAACTCCTCGGGGCGGCTCACGGTACGCCAGCCTTCCTGGCTAGCGTATTACTGCCTTTTGACATCGCACATGGGCGAACAGATTAGCAAACGGGCGCAATTCCCTCAACCATGCGCGTCTGCCAGTTCCGCCACACCCGCTAAGTGCAAAAAACATCGGAAAACCACGTTTTCCCCTGCAAATCAACCGATCCGCGACTTTACCCAATCGACCATCGTGGGGCAAGGCGGGGTACTGCGTGGCGTTAACTTCGCATCAAAGGCGTCTAGCAGCTAGGCACATTGGTAATACGGGCGGCGCAGCTCTCGCTTACGGCCCCGCACCAGCGCCTGGTTCGTTCGTCTCTACCCTCCGTCACCTCCTCCACCGCAACCACCACCACAATCTCCTCCACCACCGCCGCTATCGCCGCTGCCGCCACCGAAACGCTCAGCCAAACGGATTACAGTCCCCGTTACAATGACGGCCACAAAACAAAAGCTGCCTACTAAGATAGTTAACGCTGGAACCCCATCAATCACTATTTCAATAACGGCAAGCTCCCCGATGATACCCAGCAACAGCAGCAGACGTTTAACGCGTTGTTCGCTACGACGCTGCCTTTTCTTGGTCCCACTCATGTCTGGCCAAACTCTTTCGCCTTGTTCGTGTTCGCGGTTCCCTTCTTTATTGTTTTTGTGACCGGCTTTGCGAAGATCCGTTTTGGAGCTTTTCTTCCGTTTCCTTTTGTGCACGTGCGGATCCTTCGTTAAGCGTATCCAGACGCCACCTATCGAGACGCTGTCGCGGCCGCGCTATCCATGTACTGTGGGAACGTTGATAGCCGCGTTTAGCCCAGCAGTGCCTGGGCGGCGGCCGAGACCGTCGTCAGCGCGGATCAAAAGTGTGACCCAACCCCAGCGACAACCACGACCTTCGGGACTTAGTGCGCTCGTCGGTGAATACGGGTGTGACGGTGAAGGTCAGCAGATCTCCCCATTGCGCAGTAAACGCATAGATGGCCTCTGGGTTCTCTGTGTCAACCAAGTGCCAGCCTTTGCTTGAACCCGGAGCGTACCACCGACCAGCCGTTGTAGCGCCAGCAGGTAAAGGCGCCTCCGTCTCGAGGAACCGGTTGTGCGCGTTATCGTACGAGTCAGCCTTGATCGTCCATTCTCACATGTACAGCAGGGGAGGCGCCCTGGGAGTGGCTCTTACCGCGCGACGCACTAACCGAGCCAAATGGAGACGTCAACCGCGACTAGCTTGGGCGTCTGAATACGCCCACGCGCGAGCCGCGCATGAAACGTCCGCTGCTGGCGATGGGGTTGGTTAGGTAGGGGTCGCCGTTAGTCACCGCCGGTGTGGACCTGCGTCAACCATTCGAGATCGAACCTCGCAAAATTGATGCGCTCGTAGACCCAATCGCCACCCTCGTAAAGCAGGCCGATAGTTCCGTCGGGTAGCGAAACCAGGCAGCAATACGCGCTGGGCCCGGTGTGGACTGACTTTGCGATCGGCCAGCTCTTGCCATCATCGCAACTCAGCCGAACTGTCATGTTCACACGGTTCTGAAAGGTAGAGGCGGCGTTGGCGAACAAAATGGGATCGATGTCATACTCCGGCAGCCGAAATGGGTGCCGCAAGATGGACGCTTGACAGGCGGTATCAAGCAGCGCTTCATCTCGTACCGGTTCGGTCCATGTCTCGCCTCCGTCTCGGCTGATGGAGTAGTAGCGGCAATGTGGTTCCTCTTGNGGCCTTTGGTTGCGCGTGTCCAGCCTCAAACTGCCGTCTGACAACTCCACNACCTGTGTTTCGGTGCTCTTGCTATCAACTCTGCCGCCGGCGTGCCAGGTTTCCCCGTGGTCGTCACTGTAGACGATCATGGCCCTGCTCTCTAATTCCGGCCCGACCCCATAAGGAATCACCAACCTTCCGGCAGCAGTCTGGATGCCGGCGCCGGGACCAGTCTTTTTTCCGATATCGGTCTTCACATCCGTAATCTGCTCGGTAATGTCCGTCGGCGCCGACCATGTGAGCCCGTCATCCGTGCTCTTGGTGACAAGTGTTCGAATGACGCCGTAGCGCCTGAGCGCTTCCCATTTTCGAATCTCGACAGGCCCGTCGGGGAACAGGGTCACGAAAAAGAAAATGGCGCCGGTGATCGTATCGGCTACGGGACAGACATTCGCGTAAGCGTCCGTTTCCTTTTCGGCTTCCAAAACAATTTGCAGGGGCCCCCATGACCGGCCACCATCGTAACTACGTTTCAAGACGACATTGGTGCGTGAGCGATCCGCCCCAACCCGCCCCTCGCAGAATGCCAGCAACGTCCCCTGTTTCGACAGCACGATTCCCGGGATACGCATATTGTTGTAGCCCCCCTGGCCCGCGCGGAAGACGACGGTTTGATGCAGCGTCCCTGGCTCAAAATCGTCATCAAGGACCAGCACGCTCAGACGAGACGCCCCAGCGGCCTGGAAGTAGGGATCATCGCTGGCCACCGTATGCACAATGGAAATCGCTCCGTCGCCATCGGGTTCCGCATCGTCCACAGCGGTAACCTTTACGGTTCGAGCGGACCAATCACCTGGGGAAAATGTCCTGGCGACGGCAACGCCCGGGCCGGCGCCGAGGTCAATATCTCTGGTTTTGGGTGTAGCGGTGACGGTCACGGCTTGCGCTGGCTCGCGGCTGAGGGCAATAACATATGCATCGGAAGTTGCTCCCTGCTCGGCAACCCTGGTAGCTCCGTCAGATTCGACGATTGCAACCGGCGGCGGAACCATCGTACCTGACATACGGAAATCGCTCTCTGGCCAGAGTCCTGATTCCTCTCGATTCATCATGATAGCCGCGCCGTGGTAGACCACTGGCCCAGCGCACCTACGCAGTGAAAAGCTCAGCGTAAATGCGTTTTTGCCAGCCACGAGCGCATCGATCTGCGAGTGGGCGTAAAGCCGTTCCAAATCGGGTGCGGGAACATCGCCCTTGTAGTTTGCGCTTCGCGGTTGCGCCGGGTCCTCATCCACCGACTGGTGATAGTAGATCATCGTCGTGCCTTCATCCGTCGTTACGTCAACCCGGACATAACCGTCATTACCACCGGTGGAGTTGATGAGGGTGCCGAAATCCAGACCACACGTGATCAGAGGCTGCGCAAAAGTGAAGGGAATATCGAAAGTGGCCTCACCGGCGGATTCGGCCGTGGTCATCACATACCCCTTTACAGGTGCCATGATGGTCACCATAGGTATCTCGCTACTTGACGATGCACCATATTTCTTCGTCGCGTGAGGAACGAACTGGGTCTCGGGAATTTCAATCGCCCAATTCCCGGCGACATCAGCGCTGATCTCAGTTACTCCCGCATGCGTTGGCGGCAGGGCCGTTCCTGCCTTCGCTGCCGGCGACGTCGCTTCCGCGCTCTTCGCAGGCGAGGCCGTTCCCGCAGGCCGACAGCCGGCGTTACTAGTGATTACCGCACAGCAGCACACGACCAACAAAACCTTACCCGGATTCATCGCAAACACCCCTTCCAGCTTAAGGTGGCGTAGTAATAGCTCCTCATTTGGGATCGCCAAAATCCTGCTCCACCCCATTGCCATAAAAGCTTCCCCTATCCCAAGGCTTCCCCGGTCCCTGGGACAACATCGACGACGCATACCGTTGGCACGCGAGCACTGGGGTTCTCAATCGCGCGTGGGACAACGGAACTGAATCAAACGCAGGCAGCCGGAGTTTGACCAAGAATCAAACCCACGCCTTGCGGAGCACCGCGAATTCTGTTTCCCAACGCGAACAACTAATTGCCGATGCAATACAAATCCTGGTCGGATCGGATGTAAAAGTTACCTTGCGAGACCGCCATCGACGCAAGACAAGTGACCTTGATGTCATTTCGAGCGACCTCATCGTACTTTGCCCCGGGCCGTAAAACTAACGTTAGGCCCTCCTCGGATAGGATGTAGATGCGTCCGTCGGCATAGACCGGCGAGGCCCAGTGGACGCCCGCCAGTCGCTTCGTCCAAACAATCTTGCCTGCAGACGCCTCCAGGCAATGAAGAATGTTGTCCCTCGAAATTGAGTAGAGATAAGGCCTTATGTACAACAAAGAAGAAAGTGCCGCGACACCTCGTTTTTGTTCCCAGGCGATATGGGTCTTGGTAATATCCCCCTTGCCGCCAAGTCGAATGGCCCGCAGCGTCGGAGCTTCAAAGCCAGAGGACGTGTAGATCAACCCGTCACCGGCAACAGGCGATGGAGTAACACCCTCACCCTGGCTATAGATCGACCAAATGCGCCGGCCGGTCGCCGGGTCGAATCCTTGGACGCGGTCGCCCCCCGCGCTGACAAGTTGACTACCATCTTCAACGAGAATCGGCGTGACATGTCCCACGCGTGATTCTCCTCGCGTGCCCTTCCAACGCACGGAGCCAGTTTCTGCGTCAAGTGAGAGAATCACAGCTTTCTCCCAGGGAACTTTCCACCCGACTTTCGTCTCCTCCCGACTGCTGCCGTCGAACGGCATGATGACCTGTCCATTCACGAGAATTGGCGAGGCGCCGAGACCGTGCAAGCTAAAAAACTTGACTTCGCTGTTCTTCCAGACGAGCTCTCCGGAAAAATCAACGGCCGTCACCGTACCGTCATAAAACACGGAATAGACGAATTTACCATCGGTTACGGGCGTAGGCGTGGCATACGAATTCTGCTTTCTCATCGGCCCAGGTTTTTGACGATGGACTTCCGTTGTCCAGGCCATGCTGCCATCCTGGCGATTGATGCAAATCACTCGACACGACACTCCCTCTTCGGTCGATGCTGTGAGAAACACGTGATCCTCAAAGACAATCGGCGACGACCACCCTTTACCGGGGAGGCTCGTCTTCCACTTGATATTTTTGGCTGCGGACCAGCTGACGGGCAGGTTCGTCTCGCTTGAGATTCCTTGCCCCGTCGGACCCCGAAAACGCATCCAGTTCTCGCCCCAGGCGGATTCAGCGACGTTCAACCAGAACGCAATACAGAGTGAGACCCCAATGATCGTTTTCATAATGACTCCTGTGCCGGTGCATTGCCCCATGTTCTACACTCCCGATGGCGGTTGTGCATGTGAACCAACAGTGACTCCTAAAGAGCCTCAAACCGCGTCTTTTCCCTGCCTTCGCCCCCTCCTGACACCAACACGTTGTAGAATAGCGGCTGCTGAACACCACTATGCTCATAAGCCAAGGTTGCCTGCCCAGTCGCGAAAGACATTGAACAAATTGTTTCGACCGCCTATTTTACTGGCAGGTTTCCAACTAGTTCCATACCGGGCAGACCAATCAGATCGGATGTTGCTATGTTTCGCATCGACGCCTCAAGACAGTCGTCCACATACTGTGATGGGATGAGTCGACGTAGCTTTTTGCAGATTGGCGTCTCCGGGATAGCCAGCGCGTCGCTGGCGGATGTATTGCGAGCCAAGAACGCTTCCGAGCGTCTGGGACATGCGAAGAAAGATACCTCCGTCATCCTCATCTGGTTGGACGGCGGCCCCAGTCACATGGACTTGTGGGATATGAAGCCGGCCGCACCAGCTGAATATCGCGGGCTCTGGCGCCCTATTTCCACGAACGCCCAGGGAATCGAGATCAGTGAGTTTTTTCCGAAGAAAGCCAGGAACGCCGACAAGTTTTCTATCGTGCGATCCCTTTGCAACAATCAGACCCACCACGAACCAGCTTCTCGTCAGATGTTGACTGGTCGAGATAACCGCGGCGCTGACAACAAACGGGCCAAGTACCCCTCGATCGGTTCCATTGCGACCAAAGTGTGCGGCTCGCGCCGCCCCGGAATCCCCCCCTATATCTCAGTTCCCGTGGCGTCGACAATTGGTCACGTACCCGGTTATCTCGGGGCGAGTTATCTGGGCATCCAACATGATCCCTTTCAAACCGGCGGTGACCCCAACCTCGCTGATTTCCAGATCAAGAACCTCACCCCACCGACCGGCATCAACGTTCAACGCCTCGAGAATCGCGCGGGGTTACGCAAACAACTCGATAAGTGGCAGCGGCAAGTTGACAAGTCAAACGCATTTGCCGCCATGGACAAATTCGACCAACAGGCCTTCGATCTCGTCGCTGGCTCGAACGCTCGCAAGGCCTTCGACATCAGTCTCGAGGACGACCGCGACCGCGACCGCTATGGGCGCAACAGCTGGGGGCAAAGCACACTGCTCGCCCGGCGATTAGTCGAGGCCGGCGCGACGTTTGTCACGGTGCACTGTGGAGGCTGGGACAGCCACTGGGAGCTCGAAGCGTCCATGAAGAACCAGCTGCCACAGCTCGACGCCCTGGTCTCTGCCCTGTTTGAAGATCTCGCCGACCGCGGGCTGCTCGATCAGGTCATGGTGGTGGTCGGCGGTGAGTTTGGCCGCACGCCATTCATGAACACCGGCCACGATAAAGGTAAGCCTGGCCGTGACCACTGGGGTAACACGTTTTCCTGTCTCTTCGGCGGCGGTGGCGTACAAGGCGGTCAGATTGTCGGTGCCTCCAACGACCGGGGTGAATACGTCACCGACCGACTTGTGACACCGAGCGACTTCCACGCGACTATTTACCATGCGCTGGGGGTGGACCCAGAAATCCACTTGCTCGATCTGGCGGGCAGGCCTGTCCCAGCCGTTGTTGACGGGAACGTCATTGCAGAGCTGTTCTAATCGGACATCGTATTGACCGATACCGGTCACTGGCCCACGGGACCCAAGCCATAGCACCAGTTGCGGCAGATCAATCGTACAACCGACGCTTCCGTGGTACGATTCGTGCTGGCAGCGTCGAGCTGCCGTCCTTGGCGATGAATCGGGGTCGCTCATCTGGTGGTAGTCATCCACAAATCCGCCGGCGCGATTTCTGCCGCGTCTGACGTAGAGGTTCGTGTCCACAGCGTTTTATGGATTTCATTATGGCGATTGAGGTCTCCTGTCCGGGCTGTTCCCGGCTGCTCCGCATCGACGAAATACACGTAGGCCAGCAGGCCCTTTGCCCGGCTTGTGATGAGGTCTTTACCGTTTCCCAGCAAAACACTGATGAGGGAATTGCGTCGGAGACGGACGCGTCAGCCTCCAATCCTTTCGCACCTTCCTCCGCACCGGTGTCCTGGGACGAATCTGCGGCGGCTACGGAGTATCAAGATGTAGCGCCGCATCGGGGAACATTGATTCTAGTGATGGGCCTTTTGTCGTGGTTCTGTTGCTGCGGCTTTGGCATCGTCGCCTGGGTTATGGGAAGTCAGGACATCAAGCAGATGGAAGCGGGCCGCATGGATCCCAACGGACTTGCTCTTACAAAGGCTGGCTACTGGATTGGGATCATCAGTCTGCTGTTGAACCTGGGCATGGTGGCTTTTTGGATACTCATGTTCGCGTTTTCGATTCGTGATGAAATGTGACAGCAGCCGAATCCAGCCCGTACCTCATTCAAGGGCGCCGAGTGATTACCCAGACGCATCGAACCTCCGATTGACAAAGCGGTCAATTGCCCAGCTTGGCCTCAACTTCGGAGCAACGGGTGATCGCTTGGCGTCGCACGTCAAACCTTGGTGCGGTTTCCCGTCCGTTGGCGGCCCGTCGTCACAGCTAGAAGTCACTCTGACACCGAAGCAAGTCGACGACTCCCGCCGACACTCGTCGCGCCGACACAGCGGCCCGTTGGTGCTGTGACCCGGGAGTGCATGGCGTTCGATCCGTCGGTAGTGAACTGCGCGGCAGCGGGGCACCAACCAGCCTACTGGGCGAAACGGAGGTGGCAGCGACGCGAGACAGATCTCTATTCGAAAGTCCACTTCATCTGCTTTCCTTTGGGAACTCTTCTTCCTGCCGCTTGAATCCACTCGGGGGGCGTGCTCCGTGGAGTGTTGTCCGAGGGAGACAGCCGGTAGGTACGACCATTTCCTAGTGTTACCTTCAACAGAGGATTAGCCACCTGAAACGTTTTCGATGTGGTACCCATCTCCAGAATATTGCGTGCCTTGAGCGCTCCGACGGCGTCGCCGGACAACACGTGTTTTGCCCGGAAATCCCACACCGCAGTGCTAGTCCGCTGCTCTAGGTAACCACACTTTATCCCGTTGAGTAAGATCGGGGCGCGGGGATTACCCGCGGCGATGGAGTCCAGGCACACCGCCACCTCCTTGACCTCGTCATTGCGCACCCCTTTCAAACTCGTGCCAAAGACGTCGATCGAAAGTTCCCTGACAGCCTCACCTGAGTGGACCCGAATTACCCCTGGACCAACTCTTTTCCCCGTGACGTTGACGTAAATCTGTTCAACTTGCCCTGGTTGCAAATGCATCGACATGTTGGCCGGTTGAACCAGCAAGTTCGACCCCAGGGCCAGTATGGTTGCGATAGCCGAGCGGTTCCTATGGTTCTGAACCGTCAGCTGAACCTGCGTGGTTTCTCCCACCGCTACGGCCAGAGTCCCCGGATTCAGAAAATCATGTTCGCGGTGGTGAGGTTGCTCGACCAATCGAGGAAGCGGCGCGAGATCGATCGATTCCGGGGGGGGGTATCCTCCACTCAAAATCCGGTTTGCCATCCATGCTGACAGATTTGACGGGGAGCACCGTATCGTCGGCAGGAGCGTATTCAGCCAACATATACTCCTTTCCGTATGGGTCCGGGTGAACTGTGACGCTTATTTCTTCGCGCGTCCCTTTATCAAGATCGTCCAGAAAAAGAACCTTCTCCCGCTCAGCGGATCGTCGGATAGTGGGTTCTTTCATGGATACGAATTTTCCTCCGGTACCCAGGACCAGCATAGAACCACTCCGATGTTCGGGAAGATACACCAGGATATCGTTGCCCGTTCGACGAAATTCCACGGCCACCGGTCCCAGCCTGTCCGTGGAAAGTTGATAGATACGCTTTATCTTTGCCGCGTTACTAAGCCGTAGCCTCACAGCAAGATTCCGCCAGCGGTACGGTGATAAGTGTCCCACCCCGGGTGTCACTACCGTTGCCAATAGAGTCCCATCCGGGCGGCGAAACACGTTTCCCTTGAATCCAGCGGGCAACGTCAGGCAATGGGGCTCCAGCACTAGCGTGCGATCCTGGAAGAGGATCATCATCGACGCATAGAACCTGCCGAGCATAGGCCGCAGGGAACGGTCGTGATCGTCCTGGCCGGCAGTCTTGAAGATCCCGCTCTGCCAACCATGCAGGATACAGGTTTGCGCGGCGAGTTCGTCCATGATCTGCACCAGGTGCATTCGATTTCCGATGTCATAGAACCGCGCCACGTTTTGCAGCGGATCGACCCCCTCCAAAAGCCCGAAATCCGTGAGGCTGGCGATCTCCAGGCTGTTATAAATAAAGTTGGCATGCAGGGTTCGTCCGTGCTGATCCGCTAGTTTTCTTATCTCTTTCAGCGTCCTGTATAAATTCCACTGGTGGCGGGAAAAGGGTTTCGCATCGAGGCGAATAGAAACCCCGTCATCTTTCCTGTGATTGTTGAGGTCGTAATAAACCTGGTCCAAAAACAGGCCGTCGCACCGGGGGTAGCTCGCAAAAATCCGCCGTGCATCATCGACCAACCGTTGAGCCCACGCGGACCCGGGAAATGGATCCAGGACCGTGGTGTCCACGTAACTGTCGTAGCTGTCCGGCATATAGAGCGATTCGGGATACTTCTCTTGGGCCCAGGGTTTCCATACATCGTTGGGGTTGAAATAGAAGTGCCAGCTAAGACCCTGGTTGATCATGCGGTCCAGATGATCGCGCACCCCCTGGTGCGTATACCAATCCCAAGTCCAGAATTGAAAGCCCTCCCTCTGCCCCTGCAAGTCCTTTACCAGATCATCGGCAGGCTTCAGGTGTTCGACAAATTCAATGATCTCGGCAAGCGCCGCGTCCTTTCCCGGGTGACCCGGCAGTTCCGTCTTGTGCTGCAATAGATGCCACTTCTGATCAATGCAAAGCAACCAGCGTTCTTGCTCGGGAAAATTTGCCCCTAACCAGTTACGATTCCTGGTCAGGACAATCCCGCGGTCGAAGAAGGTTTCCAAATCCATGGCTCTGCGATAACG
Organism: Planctomycetaceae bacterium; assembly: GCA_002709225.1. GTDB lineage: Bacteria > Planctomycetota > Planctomycetia > Pirellulales > Pirellulaceae > UBA9264. The sequence goes on along the minus strand of PAQH01000045.1, from coordinate 11,442 downwards.
CTTTTCAGAGAAATTCGTTCCGGTCCAGGTACACCAGAGATGCTTGGCGCCAACACCTTCGGGAACAGTGAACAAATGCGACCATGTAGCGCGCATCCAAGCCAGACCTTCACGGTGGTCACCACCGTGTTGGTGCACGAATAAAAGCACCTTGTTTTTCGCATGGGGTTCCAGCCGTATCTCGTTGCGATTGACGATGACCACTGTCTTATCAGCAGTTCGCCGCATTCGTATTTGGAACGGCAAAATGGGGTGGTCGGAAAGGTCCGCCGCGACCGACATACCGACATTGCGGTCCACACTCGTTAACGAGGCAAAGGGAATCCCCATGCGAATCCAACTGTTCTCTTCCCTTACATAGGCATACGCCAGCTCACCGTCTGGTGGCCAGCTTGGAGTCGGATGCACGCCGGCAAGCAACGGAAGATAATCAGTGTGGGTGAATTCAAAGCGGTATTCCACGGCGACACATCGGCGACGGCCCGAATGGTTGATGATTTCCGTGATCAAGGTTTGTGCCGAGGCGACTTCTGGATCCGTTCTCTGAATCCAGGAAATCTCAGCACGGCCATCTTGTCCTGCGCCCGAAATACGCCGGCTCCATCCCGAGCTACGGTCGCTCAATGTAATGACATCAGGCAAATACCATTCCTTGCCGCGTGCTCTGCCAGTGTCGTTTCCTGGAAGGGAGTACGCGAGGACCAAGATGAATAATCCGCAGAAGAATCTCATCAATCAAACCAATCGACGGCGGGGTCCGAAGTGAATGGCGGTCGGCACAGTTCGTCGCGCGTGAAGGCATAGTATTGAACACCCTCACGTTAGAGGTCACTATAGCGAAGACAACGACAATCCCGAAAGTCAACCGGCAGCCCCTCTCGGGCAATGCTGAAAGGGTTCGTCACGCATGGCACGGCGGACAATTGATGTACCGATTCAAGTCAACAAGACACGGTTACAACGTTTTGGGGAGACTCGGCTAGCGACAACGCCGATACACCGGCACACGGCGTTATCAATCGGAGTCACCAAACCCACGTTGCGCGGGAATGGTCAACCCGCATCATTTTTGAGAAGATTTATCCAATATTCGGGCCGCTCGAAGTGCGTACGCCTGATGCGGCCCAATCATCCATATTTTGCTTCATGGCTCGGCTATTAGCGCGTGGCTCAAGTCAGTGTCGCCGCTCCTCTGTCGCTGCCACCAACTCCGCCCGGCCATTCAGGAACTCCTCCATGTCGATCAGTTTACTCACCCGCAAATCGTTCATGCTGGCCGCATTGGTAACTTCCGCCGCCGTCGCCAAGCCAGACGTGAGTGCGTCGCAAAAGGCACACGACTTCCATTTCATCGAAGCTGAACACACGAGCCTCAGTGGCGCGGCGCAGGCGGCGGGAACGGCGGTCTGGATCTACGGCGGTGCGGTGACCTGGGACGTCATCACACGTGGTGGAGATTACCGCTTGTTTCTGCGCGTCCGGGCCGGCTGGTCGGCCAACCATGAAGGTGCGGTTCGTAATGGCACCAAGTACCGCGTCAAGGTCGATGGTAAGCCGGCCACATTGAAACTCGTAGCAGACACGGTGCTCTACGACAGCGATGAATCGAACTGGGCCTGGGTTGAAAGCAGCATCGGCCAGCTCAACCGTGGCCTGCATTCGATTGAGTTCACCGCCGACTGGCCTTACGGCAGATGGGACGCGTTTATCCTCACGACCGAAAAAGACTATATGCCGCCTACCAGAGGCCCCTTTGGTAAAGAAACCACCAATGACCTTACGCTGCTCGATGATGAACAGCGAAAACGCTTTCGGGGGTACACCCTATGGACAGCACCCATCGAGGAGAATGTACCGCCGAACGCTCGACCTACGGGTGCGACTCATGTCGATACGGTACAGGTCGCGGCCTGCAGGAACGAGCACGCGGCCGCGGTTGTGAACATCACGAACTGGCTGGATGTACCGCTGATGCTGCGTGTCAGCCGCTTCGACAATGCGGTACCGCGCGCTGCCCGACTGCCGCAAACACACGTGACACTCCGCCACGCGGTAGCTCTCCCCGCGCCCAGAAAGGATCCGCTGGCCGACGCGTTGCCTGCCGTTGATCAGGCGGGCGTGCTGGTCCTGCTACCACACGAAACGCATCAGATCTGGGCTGCGATCGACACGGCTAATCTGGATGCCGGCGACTACGCAACAACTCTCCGCATCAGTCCCCTGAAAGCGCCCCCACGTTGTCGTGCTCAGCAGATCACGGTGAAGGTTCACGTTGCCGATGTGGTCATCGCATCAGACCATCCGCTGGACATCTTCCTGTGCGAGTACAACTCCAATCATCCCGGAATGTCCGCAGACCTGCCGAGCCATTTCGTGAACTGGTACCACAATTGCCTCGCGCCACATCCGGCGGCGGCAGAGACCGACTTCGCGGCGATGGACGCGCAGCTCAAACGCGAACTGAGTTACACAGGAGCACGCTCCGTTTTCTTCGAGCACTGGCACTTCCGTGGTGATGATGCCTGGCAGAATGCCAAGAACCGGGATGCCTGGGTTCGAGGAACTCGCAGGTGGGCTAATCATGTGCACCGAGAACTGGGGCTAGGCTACGACGAATTCTCCTTGCACATCTACGACGAAGTGTCCGGCACGGGAATTGACGACTTCATCAGAGCGCGCGAGATCGTGCGTGAGGCGGACCCGAAAGTTCGTGTAACCATGACGCTCACGTCGCAGATCACGCTCAAGGATGTGGTACGTCTCCAATCCGCGGTCGATATCTGGTGTCCCTTCATGGGCCTTGTCAACAACAGCCCCGAGGTTTTGGCGGCGCTGCGCGAGACCGGAAAACCGATCGTGCCTTATCGCAGCGCGGAAAATAAACGTTTCTGGCCGGCGCAGGACTATCGGCTGTGGTCCTGGCAACTCTATCAGGAACGCGTCGACGGCATGTTCATTTGGACGTATCTCGCCGGCGACGCCTGGCAGGGACGATCCTGGGATGGTGGCATGGTGTTCTCCGGAAACGGCGCCATCGTGCCATCCCGCCGGTGGGAACTTCTACGCATGGGCCTGCAGGACTGGCTCTTGCTCAACAAGGCCGCCAGGGCAGGCCACGAGGACGCCGTGAACAAAACGGTCCGTCGAGTGCTTGCCTCACCCACGGACGCCACAATCATGCGGCAAGCACGCCAGGAACTGGTCAAGTTGCTGGCGGCTACGAGCGCAGAAACCCGCTAACCGGCGTTCCGACCCCGGGCACGCGTGCAGCAACGTTCTCCCGGTTGTTGAATGGACGCACGCTGAGTAAGTCAAATGAAACCGCGAAAACATCCCCCGACTGCCCCACACCACGGAATGTACCGAAGTGAACGGCTGGGGAAGCATCTGTACCGTGGAGAACTTGAGGCGAAGATATGAGAATTTGGAGAGAAGCCACACCAATACACACGTCCTCCCAAATCGAAGGGTTCACGGTGACCAGTACCATCAAAGTATTACTGGTGCTCCTCGCCACCAGCGCATTGTTAGCGCCGTTCGCCCCACTGGCCGCCGAGGAGTTGTGGGTCATCAAGGAAGGCGTACTGAACAAAGCGGCATTGACTCCCGTGGCCACGGAGGTCGCCAACAACCACATCGGATGTGGAGGAACAACCATCGATGGTCTCTATATCTGCACACCCGAGGCCATGGGCCGGCCGAACTGGGCACGTTTCATCACGGCCAAGTCGGCCGTGGGCGACTGCGCTTTCCAGGTTGTCTTCGCTTGCGCCGTCGCCAGACCGCAATGGCGTTTCCCGAATATCACCATCACCGATCGCGCGCGCCTGTATTTCTGGAAACCGGGCAGCCCGATATTGCTAAGTAACAAGAAGATGTCGTTGCCGCTGGAGAACTTCCAGAGCGACATTGACAATGGCCCGTTCAACGGCAAGTTGCACTCAATGACTGTGCAACGCGTGGGAGACAAGCTCTCTTGCTACTACGACAAAAAGAAACTCAACGAGCAAACGATAGATCCCCACGCGCGACTCCACCTCTGGTTCGATGCGTTACACACTCACATCAAGATCAAGAGTATCAAGCTGACCGCGGCAAAACTTTCGAACGATCTGACGACGACCTTCGCGTCCGCCGCTCCCATTGCGGAAATCTACAGAGGCTCCGGCATTCGTGAAAAGCCCACCTACGGAAAAGCATGTCGATATCGCATTCCGGCTTTGGCGGTCTCGCGAAAGGGCACGATTCTGGCCTTCGCCGAGGCGCGTCGAACAAACGGAGCAGACATCGGCGACATCGACGCGGTCGTACGCCGCAGCGAGGACAACGGCAAGACCTGGGGTCCGGAAATCGTAGTCTGGGATGACGGATCGCGTTCCGTGAACAACCCCAGTGCGGTGGTCGATCCTACGACAGGCCGGATCTGGCTCTACATGGGACGTTGGATTGGTACGACTCCCAGCCAGCATACTGCCTACAGCGACGACGACGGCAAGACGTGGAGCACGCCGACCAACATGACCGAGATGCTGCGTAACCAGATCAATGATGAACGTCAGCTTGTCATTCCCGGCCCCGGATCGGGCATCGCGTTAACTCGCGGCCCGCACGCGGGGCGTCTGATCATTCCGATGAACCACGGCGCCCAATGGGGCCCCAGCGTTATTTACAGCGATGATGGTGGGGCGACGTGGCAGCCAGGCGGCGCCCTGCACGCAAACATCGGCGAGTCGAAGTGCGCGGAGCTGAGCGACGGATCACTACTCTTCATCGGGAACCCCGGGCCCCCGGAGACGCGCCGTCGCCTGACCATCATCAACCAGGGTGGTACCCAGAACGCGACGAAGATGTGGCACGCCGAGGATCTGAAACACGCCAGCTGCCAAGGCGCGGTGGCCCGACACTCTTTCCCGCGCAACGACCAGCCGGGCTTGCTGCTCTACTCTGGACCTGGAGTAGAGGGTGCGCGTGCTCAGGGAACGCTACGTGGCAGCTATGACGAAGGCCAGACCTGGCCCTGGACGCTGCGATATTACGAAGGCGGCAGCGGTTACTGCGACATCACCGTACTCGCCGACGGGCGAGTGGCAGTCCTCTTCGAAAAGGATGGCAAGAGCAATCTCGGCTTCACGATCCTGCCGGTTCCACCGCCTCGTCCGCCCGCTACGTAGCCAGACAAAACCGATGGCGCAACTCGAGCGGCGACAGACAACCTGCGAACCACGCGCCAATGCGTTTGTCATATCAAGCGACCAAGCTGATAAGATCTTTGTTACCCGGAACCCAACGTCACGGCACTGCCGCCCCCCAAACAACTTGCGAATCCGCCAGGTCTTCACCCCCACCGCACCAGCCTCACCAACGCGGCCAGCGCCGATCCGAAGGAGACGCGTTTCCAAGCGGGAAGATCAAAAAGTAACCCTACCGCATCGTGCCCACTTGGCCCTGGAAATATCCGTCTCTTGCCAATTCCACTCGCTGCTACCGTGCGACCGCCTCCCTTTAGCCCAGAATATCGTGAATCACTGAACCTCGCTGAGCGATTGGATGCGGTCGTCCGGTCTGGTCTGGGATAGTGGCATCCGCATCAATGCCCATGGCCGCGTAAATCGTTGCGATGAGGTCTTCAGGACCCACAGGATCAGCGGAGGGATAGGCGCCGATCCTGTCCGAGGAGCCGTAGACGTGCCCCTGCTTCACTCCGGCGCCGGTCAGCAGCACGTTGTGGCAGAACGACCAGTGGTCTCGACCGGCGAACTTGTTGATCTTCGGGGTACGGCCCATTTCACCCATTACCACGATCAACGTTTCGTCCAGCAACCCGCGCTCGTCCAGGTCTTCGCAGAGCGCGGAGTACGCGCGGTCCAGCACCGGCAGGCGGTGGTCACGCAGGATGTCGAAGTTGCGACGGTGCGTGTCCCAGCCATCCTCATCAACGCCCAATTTCTCGAACACCTCCCATGTCACCGTAACGAACCGCACATCTGACTCGACCAACCGCCGCGCGATCATCATCGACTGACCGTAAAGATTTCGGCCGTATCGGTCCTTCAGAGATTCGGCCTCGCCATCCACGCTGAATGCCCGCCATGGACTGTTGGGACGGTTCGCACTGGTCAGTAAATCAAACGCCTGACGGCGTGACAGATCGAGCCGGTCCGTGACACCCAACTGTTCAATGCGCCGCAGCTCGTCATTGAACTGCTCGACCAGGGTGCGACGACTGTCCAGACGATCAAGCGAGATCTGATCGGCAAGTTTCATTTCCGGAAGCACGACATCGCCCAGCACTCGTTCGGGATAGGCGTACTTGCACTTCTTTTCACTGTACGGTTTGCAGGCAGTGAAAAAAGGGTCGTACTGCCGGCCGAGCAATCCTGCGTATGGGCCCGGTCGAGGGCCACTCTGTCCCCAACCGGTATAACACGGCATCCACACGGACGCGGGTAGCTCACGCGTATCGTTGCGAGCGAGATACTGGATAACCGAGTTCATACTCGGCGCTTGAGTCGGTAGCACAGGCACGGCAGATTCCAGCTTCGCGGCCCGCTTTCCGGTCATGGTGTAGAGCAGACCGGCACTGTGGTCATTATGCGGATGGGCAGCCGACCGGATCAACGTTGAGCGATTCATCCACTTCGCCATACCGGGCAACAGATCGCAAAACTGCACCCCGGGAACACTTGTCGGCGTCGCGCCAAACTCACCACGCACTTCGGACGGCGCGTCGGTTTTCGGATCAAACGTGTCGTGTAACGGCGGTCCACCGAACAGGTAGACCAGGATGACCGATTTCGCATGACCTTCGCGTGGTCGAGGCAGGGAAGGTCCGGCGGCTTCCGCCTGCAGCAGATCCGGAAGCGACATGCCGAGCAGCGACAGCCCACCGGCCGTCAGCGCATCGCGTCGAGTGACACCGTTACACATTCGCTTTGACGAACCTGATACGTGAATCATCCGCGGTCTCCTGATGCCTCATGGTCCACGAGCCAATCGCGTCAGCCTACACAAACAAGTGTGCCAGTAGCCGGCACTCCAGCCGTGCCGGGCCGACCTGACCATTTTGTCATATCCGCCGAAAACCGCAAGTAAAAGCGGTACGGCCATCGACTTCGAGTGCTCATCCAGGCCTGCGGTGATCCCGCTCGTAGAGCGGGTCACAGCGTACCACCTCAACAGTCTGTCCGTCTTTGCAACAGATTCGCGCGGATCTGGCGTCCCGCGATATCATTGACATCTATCGAAGGCGCACCAACGCGAAGTTCTGACTCAAATGTGGCGTGGCGGCGGGGACACTGGCGTGGGGCTAGGGCACGGTGTACCAGCGGGCTAGGTCGGTGCTCCCTAGTTGTTTTCGCCACCACCGGGCGGAGGAGGATCGCCACCACCGGGCGGAGGAGGATCGCCTCCACCGGGCGGCGCATGAAGTCCCGGGCCACCAATGTTACCGTTGGCTATATTGTCACTCAGGACCCCGCCGTTGAACTCCATCAGGAAGAAGCCTTCGTTGCCGTTCGAGTCAGCCGTATTGCCAGACAACGTGCCAGCATCGAAGGAATCCACCTGAAAACCACTGCCGCCATTCGCGCTGCCCGTGTTGCCGCTCAATGTTCCTCCATTGAAGGAGTCTACTTCGAAACCGTTCAGTTCGTTCGAACTGGCCGAATTTCCGGTCCAGCTTCCACCATTGAAGTTAAACAACAAGAATCCATTGCCATTGCTATTCGCTGCATTATTGCTCAGCGTGCCGCCGTTTGACTCAAGCAGCAAGAACCCACCGTCTACGTTGGATTCGGCCGTATTTTCACTCACTGTGCCGCCGTTCAAGATATCCACATAGAAGCCGAAGGCATTTGCCGTGGCCGTGTTGTCACTCAACGTACCACCGGTTAAGACGTCCACCTGGAAACCAGTTTCGCCATTCGCGGTGCCCGTGTTGCCGCTCAATACGCCTCCGTTGAAGAACCCAACGTCGAATCCTTGTTGGTCGTTCGAACTGGCCGAGTTACCGGTCAGGTTTCCACCGTTGACGTCCATCAACTTGAATCCATTTCCATTGCTGTTCGCTATATTGTCGCTCAACGTGCCGCCGTTTGTCTCAGACAACAAGAATCCATCGGCGACATTGGCCTCGGCCGTATTTTCGCTCACCGTGCCACCGTTTAATTCACGAACAAAGAAGCCATAACCGTTTCCGCTGGCCGTGTTGTCACTCACCGTACCACCATTGAAATTGTCGAATTGAAAACCGTCATCACCGTTCTCAGCTGCCCTGTTGCCACGGACGGTACCGTTGATATCACCCTTCAGGTGAAAACCATCTTTGACAGCACCCCTGGCTTCCAGATCACTCAATGTAAATCCAGTCACATCCTCACCGCTGACGCCGTTGTGACCACCAGTGATGTCTAGGCCGATCAGCGACGTATCATCCGCGATTTCAAACACATCCACAGTGGCATCGGTCCCCGTTACTGTGGGGCGTTCTCCGGGAACCGCAAATTCGGCCTCCACGCCGGTAACGCGACTAGCCACAGTCATCGTCCTCCCGCCACCCACCACCGCCTGGCCCTGGGATAGCGTGCTTGTGTCGCTCTCAAAAATTTCGCCCGCTGTGCCATCAAGTACCACCAGACTATTCGCACCGGCATTGGTCACTTCGTCGGATAGATCATCCCCGGCATCAACCACGCTGACTGAACCGATCGCAAGGCCATTGGACGCAAAAACGGCCGCTTCTTCGACCACCTGATGATTGGCTACCACGTCGACGTCGCGCACGATCCGGTCGACCATCCGCCGCTGCATGCGGTCCAAGCGACGCTGAGGACGCCGTCCGAAGGGAATACGGACGTACACGCCAGCTTCCGTCTGGGTCCCGCGCACACGGTCGTCCTGGATCATCCCCTCCAGGGTCAGGCGCGATCCATTCCCCAGCAACGACAGATCGTACATCCGTAACTCGGCGCGCACACGAGGTCCGGTAATGCTGTCAAACCCACTGGTCGGATTGTCGAAATAGTAGCCTCCCGCGAACCAGCGCAACTCCGCATCAAGATTCGAGTACCATCTCTCTTCACTCTCGCTCTCTTCACTCTCGCCACTGGGGTCGTTTGACCAGAGGAGTAACCCAAACTCACCATCCACACCCCAGTATGCGAGTTCCCGATTCGACCGCACCACGATGTTGCCGCGACTAATCGCCGCGGTCACTTCCTCACCCGGTACCAATTGGGATTCCAGGCTGGTCGGTACGTAGCCGTTGACGCGGAAGTCTAGATCACGGCTCATCATCTCGACTCCGAAGGCCGCCTGGTCGAAATGGTTCCCCGTTTCCGATTCGCGCAGGTCGTAGCTGCCCCACGCTCCCAGGATCCATCCATTTTGGGTCCGATGGCGCGAGGCCAATGCCCAGTTTCCTTCGTGGTGTCCTGTATCGCCGGTGCCACCGCGCAGATCTGCAAACAGCAGCGATGTGTCACTCCAGACCAGCGGCATGAATAACTCGAGTTCACCACGGTCGATCGCACTGCCACCGCGGAAGCTGGCCTCGAAATAGGGACGCCAGCTCGGGTTTTCATCCCATAGCGTGCCAGCCTTTACTTCCGCATCACTGCCGCTCAGATCCCCCTGCCCAGGTCCCGTTCCCAGCAGATAGGCAGCGCCGGCCGCGGGAACCTCACCGTAGCTGTCCGGCCTGTCGCCCGGCGAGAGGTTCTCTTGTTGAAACTGATCAATCCGCTGAATTGGCTGATCCGAGGCTTGTAGAAAGGAACTCAGAGCGTCGTCGGTTCCCTCCCTAGCGAGCGTCTGCCCCCAAGCCTGAGGGCCGCCGAACATCACAATCGACCCGCTCGCCAGGCAAACGCTGAGAATACGCGCTATTTGGGACATCCTGTCGTCTCCGAGACTCGGTTTCGCTGCACCGGTACAGGCTGTTGATCCGCAAGAATCCGACGATCCCTAATAATCCTTTGATCGGTAACAACCGGCACCAGGCTCAACGATTCTGGAACCAAGCCACCAGCATCACCAGGTTTACCTAACCCTCCCCCGCGAATCCCGACTCAAATCAGCACGCCGGAGCGTCTCAGCAATTCCCCTATTGGTTGCGTCTGGATGCACCAACAGACCGGAGTAGTGATCGTGTTGGAAGTATTTGAGGGAACGTGGTTCAGGAGAGAACGTCGTGCAAGACATTGCCAAGCACATCCGTCAGGCGGAAGTCACGACCACCAGAGCGGTAGGTGAGGGATTCGTGATCCACCCCCAGTTGGTGCAAGACCGTCGCCCAGAGATCGTACACCGTCGAAATATTCTCGACCGCGTGGTATCCCAGTTCGTCGGTGGCGCCAAAAGTCGTCCCCCCTTTGACACCTCCACCAGCCAGCCAGACGCTAAATCCGTACGGATTGTGATCTCGACCATCGCTTCCCTGCGCGAACGGCGTGCGCCCGAATTCGCCCGCCCAAACGATCAGTGTCTCGTCGAACAGACCGCGTTGCTTGAGGTCACGGATCAATCCCGCAATCGGTTGATCCACCTGCTGCGCCATTTCCGCATGCCCGGCTTTCAGACCACCATGCTGGTCCCAGGGGTTGCCCCTCTGCCCCGGGTCGGCCGGTCGAGGCAGACAGGTAAGTTCGATAAAACGCACGCCACGTTCCACCAGCCTACGCGCCAGCAGACACTGGCGCCCGTAGGCCGCCGTCTCCTTGACCGGTGATTCCATACCATAGAGACGCCGAGTCGCCGCTGTTTCATCCGCAAGTTCTAGCAATGCGGGAACCGCGGTCTGCATACGAAAGGCCGTCTCGTAATTGCGAATTGCTGATTCCACCTGTTCGCTGGCGCCGAACAGAGACAGTTGCCGGCGATCGAGTTGTTCGATCAATCGCAAGCGTTTCCGCTGCCGGTTGACGGGATCACGTGGAACGATGTTGGGCAGTGGTTCGGCCTGACTCGAGTCGATCATCGACGCTTGATGCACCGCTGGTAGAAATCCGTTGCCGTAGATGCCGATTCCCCCCAGCGGCGCACCACCGCTGGCCAGCACCACGTATCCTGGCAGATTCTCGTTCTCGCTACCCAGCCCATAATCCATCCACGCGCCCGCGCTGGGATAGCCGGCCTGAGAGTAGCCGGTATGGATGAAGTAATTGCCCTGTGCATGTTCATGGGCGACGCTGGTCATTGAACGAATCACGGCAAGATCATCAGCGCATGTCGCAATTTGCGGAAACAGCTCACTGACCGGCAACCCACTGCTGCCGTGGTGCTTGAATTTCCAAGGACTGGCCATAATGTTTCCGTTGGCATTGAACATCGTCCGCTTGACCGGAACGGGCATCGGTTTGCCGTGGTCGACCATGAGCCTCAGCTTGGGATCAAATGTATCTACTGCCGAAACGCCGCCTGACATAAAGCAGAAAATGACACTCT
>PAQH01000044.1 GCA_002709225.1 Planctomycetaceae bacterium | reverse complement strand
CTACGCCCTCACTCCAGCAGCACACCGCGGAATCCCCTACTCAACCCGTACTCTCATAACACCTGGTACTGAAAATGGGGGCACCCCAAGGGCACCTCCTTGTCTGGTGTCCCAGCTTACCTACTTTGTGCCGATGGCGCTAGGGTAAGAAAAGACGCGCTCTGGTGGTGGTCACTCTGATCCGGCTTTTCTGGAACGCTTCCGGCTGCAACGCGTCGTGGCGGCAAAGAGGTGATGGGACGTGTTACCGCGCGGTATAGCCGCCATCGACCATCAGATTCTCGCCTGTGATGAAGGACGCTTCATCTGATGCGAGAAACAGGATCGCATTGGCGATTTCTCGCGGGTCTGCGATCCGGTGGAGCATGTGGGCCCCGCCCCAGTCCGGATGCGCATCGGCGGTGGAACGATCTAATCCCTGCTGACGCGTGAGTTCTTCAACGATGCCTGTCCAGACGGTACCAGGACAAACGGCGTTGACGCGAATATGGCTCGCTGCCAGGTCTTCCGCGAGACAGCGAGTCATACTTGAGATGGCGGCCTTGGTTGCGCTATAGGTGACGAATGCTGGTTGTGCGATAAAACTGGAGATTGAGCCTAGATTCACAATAGCTCCACCGCCGGAGTCTTTCATCACGGGTACTACACTACGAGTAACCAGGGCGGTTCCCAGGACATTGACCTGGAGTACTTGCTGCCATTCGACGATGCTTGCATCGATACCGCGGAGTACGAATGTAGCGGCGTTGTTGATTAAGACGTCGATCGTGTTGAATTGTCCCAGGATTTCTTTGACCAGGTTACCGACGCTTGCTTCGCTGGAGACATCGGTGGAGACAAAAATCGCCCGAGCCCCTGTGTCGTTGATTTGTTCTGCGAGTTGCTGACCTGCCGACTCATCCACATCGGCGATGACGATGGCGGCCCCTTCCTCTGCAAATCGCAAGCAAGTGGCGCGTCCGATACCATTACCGCCTCCAGTGATCAGGGCAACTTTTCCAGTCAGGCGTTTGGGTGTCATGTTTGTGCTCTTGGGTGGCTCTTTCGCGTTGGCAGTCCAGGGGACGTAACGCGTTTATCGATGTGACTACCGAGCTCTCCCGGAAAGAATATGGCAGGGGTTCTGTGACGCCGACTTGGGGTAACTGGCAGGATTCAACTCGTGGCTAATCAAATCGGAAACGCGCAATCAACGGATAGTGGTCGCTGAGATCACGTTCCGTCTGTGGTATCTGATAGTAGGTGTTCCAGTGCTCTTTGTCGGCTTGTTGTCCACGGACACTGAGGTCCTTGCGCCGTTGCATCGAATGGAAAACGAGATCCTGTTTGCCGTCTTGATTCTCAAGTAATGGTTGACTGACAAGGATGCGATCGAATTGTTTGCCGGGAAGCAAATGACTGGTGCGTTCTTTGGCGGGTAAGAATTTGTGCAGGTCGAAGAGGTCATCTGTCAATTGGGGCGTTTTCAAACCTCGCAAGATGCCGATATCGGAATCGGGGGGAGTCTCGGAGAAGGTCGTTTCCGTGTTGATGTCTCCGAGTACGACGATGTTTTCACCCCGGAGTATTGCTTCGCGAGTCCAGTGGCGGATCAAGCGGCATTGGCGCTGGCGCAGTGGTGCAATTTCAGGCCTGGCTCTCAGGTGGACATTGAGCAGGAAGAGTGATTCTTTTTCATCACCTTGCCCCCACTCGAACCGTGTTGCGAGGTGTTTGGAGAGATTGTAGTACTGCTTACTGCGAAACATTTCGCTCGTTTGTTCGCGACGACCGAAAGACACCAGGCCGCTGCGATACAGGATGACGACGTCCTGTTCTGTGAAGGTATCTGTGCCTTCGACAAATGCGATACGGTACTTCAGGTCATGGGCTTGCTGTAGTCGCTGAGTGAGATACCAGGCGACGCGGCGGCTTTCTACCTCCTGCAAGGCGATGATTGTTGGTTGGATTTGAGCGATCGCCGTTGCCACTCCGTTGCGTTTCCAGTCCCATTCGGAACGGTTAGGAGCCGACATCTTCTTGGCCAGGTCACTGGCATTGTCCCCCTGGTAGTCATCAAAAAACCACTCCAGGTTCCAGGTGGCGAGAATCAGTTCCGCAGGTTTCTCGTCAGCCTCTACGATGGCCGAGAGCAGCATACAGAACGCACAGGTAAGTTGGAGTCGACATTCCATAAGAGGTTGTCTCACGGCGAGGAGAACTCAGTCTTAGTTTGTTGTCTGATTGAAACGGGCGGCCTCGGAGATTGCAATGTCCTCCCGTTGGCGAGATATGTTCCGACGCGACCTAAACTCTGTCTAGAAAAAGGATTGCGACAGTTTCGTCCCGTTGTAGAAAAACCCCAAGAATGGTACATTGAGGGTCAGTTTTCAGGGCCTTCTCGGCGGCCGTAACTTATTTGTTGTAAAGGACTTTGAGCATTGTCGAACGACGCGAATCCGCCTTCAGATGCCGAAATCCCGTCTGCTGACGATGAGCAGGGGCGAGTGGTACCTCATTCGATCGTAGATGAGCTCAAGGAAAGTTACCTGACATACGCGATGAGTGTGATTGTCAGTCGTGCCTTGCCCGACGTACGCGATGGTCTAAAGCCGTCTCAGCGACGTATTCTGATCGCCATGAACGACCTCAATCTGGGGCCGTCCGCCGCGCGCGCCAAGTGTGCCAAGATCGCGGGTGAAACGATGGGCAACTACCATCCTCATGGACAAGAAGTCATCTATCCAACACTTGTGCGGATGGCACAAGAGTGGAATATGCGCCACGTTTTGGTCGACAAACAGGGCAATTTTGGATCGGTCGCCGGCTTGCCACCGGCGGCCATGAGGTATACCGAAGCGAGAATGTCGCAAGTCGCAGCGACGATGTTGGAAGACATCAAGCTCGATACGGTTGACTTTGCACCCAACTATGACGAAAGCCGCAACGAACCCACGGTACTTCCCTCCAAGTTTCCCAATTTGCTTGTCAACGGCGGGAGCGGAATTGCTGTTGGCATGGCGACGTCGATTCCACCTCACAACTTGCGCGAGGTTTGCGCTGCCTTGATTCGAGTGATTGAAGACTCGGAAGTGTCGATCGACGAGCTCATGGAAATTGTCCAGGGACCTGATTTTCCAACCGGTGGCATTGTCTGTGGCCGGGCTGGTATACATCGCGCTTTTCACACGGGACGCGGAACCGTGGTGGTTCGCGGCCGTACGCGAACAGAGGAGTTTGCAAAGAATCGTCACCGGATCATCATTAATGAGATTCCCTATCAGCAATACCGCGATCGTATCCATGAGAAGATTGCGGCGCTGGCCACTGAAGGGCGCATCAAAGATATCTCTGCGATTCGTGACGAAAGTGACCTGAAAGAACCTGTACGTCTGGTGATCGACCTCAAGAGGGGGGCCGACCCGGATGTGGTCTTGAATCAGCTTTATCAGTTTTCGCCGTTGCAGGACACGTTTTCGCTGATTTTTCTGGCGCTCGTGGATGGTCGACCTCGGACCTTGAACTTACGCGAGATGTTGCTGGAGTTTGTCCGCCATCGCGTCGAGGTGATCCGCAGAAGAACACAGTTTTTGTTGGCCAGGGCGCGTCAACGGAAACATACCGTGGAAGGTTTGTTATTGGCCCTGGCCGATATCGATCAAATCATCCAGATCATTCGGTCCTCACAAACACAGGCGGATGCTAAATCTCGGCTGATGGGATTTGAATGCCCGGCGGCGTTAATGCAACGCGCCTTGGGTGACGACGGTTTTCGTAATTTTCAAGAGGAACGTGGCGAAAGCGATGTGTACACGCTCACAGCGGTTCAGGCGGATGCCATCCTGAAGATGACGCTAGGACAACTGGTTAATCTGGAGCAAGAGCGGTTGGGCACAGAGCACGGTAAGTTACTTGAGGAAATCGCGGAATTCCTGACGATCCTGGCCGACCGCGAAATTGTGCTGGGAATGATCAAGGACGATTTGCGTGAGATCAGCCGCAAGTATGGTGAGGAACGAAAAACCGAGATCACCGGCGAGGAAATCGGCGAAATCGATCTGGAAGACGTGATCAAAGAAGAGACGATGGTGGTCACGATCTCGCATCGAGGCTACATCAAGCGCACTCCGGTCGACAATTTTCGCGCCCAGCGGCGCGGGGGTAAAGGTATTATTGGAGCCAGTGCGCAGGAAGAAGATCCAGTTGAACATTTGTTTGTTGCCAGTACACACGCGTACCTTTTGTTTTTTACGAACAAAGGAAAAGTCTACTGGCAAAAGGTCTACGGATTGCCTCAACTGAATCGCGATCGGCGCGGTCGAGCTATTGTCAATTTATTGAACTTGGCTGAAGACGAAAAAATCACGGACTGCCGGGCTATTCGTGACTTTAACTTGCCTGGCCACTTCTTGTTGATGGCCACGCGTAAAGGGCAGGTCAAGAAAACGGCGTTGGATGCCTATAGCAGGCCCAAGCGAGGTGGCATTATTGCCATCAAATTGCGACCTGATGATGAGTTGGTTGACGTGGTCATTACCAAGCCCGGTGACGAACTCTTGCTGGCTACGGTGAATGGAATGGCGATTCGTTTCAATGAGGCCGATGCCCGACCCATGGGACGCAATGCATCTGGCGTGCGTGGTATTGCTCTGGGGGTGGATGATGAATTGGTCGGAATGGTTGTGGCTGATCCCGACGCGGCATTGTTGACCGCTTGCGAAAACGGTTACGGAAAACGAACGACTTTTGGTAGCAGCACTCAGCTGGAAACGGGTGTTGAATCTCCAGCTGAAGTGGATGAGGCGAGCCCAGCGGATGCGAGCGAGGAACGCAGTGGTACCAGCCGTTACCGGACGCAGCGTCGCGGTGGTAAAGGCCTGCGGGATATCAAGACGACACGTCGCAACGGCAAGGTGGTCGGGATTGTGCGGGTTGATGAAGAAGATGAGTTGTTAATGATGACGGCTGGCGGCATGATTCAGCGAATTGCCGTGAAGGAAGTCAGTGTGGTAGGCCGCAATACCCAAGGGGTCCGCATCATGAAGCTCAAGGACGGAGACGCTTTGACCGCGATTGTCCGCGTGCCACGCGAGGAATCGGCGGAGACGCTAGCTGCTTCAGCGGCGGTGTCTCAGGGAGACATGCAGACGCGGGGCGACGGTGAGAATCCGGGTGGTGAGGCACAGTGATCGCGCGCACCTGCTCGAAAGTTTCTTCTCCCGCAACATCCGACTTGATTACAACGCTGCCCGCAGTTCGCGATAGTTCAATGCGGTGTCGTAACGACGCAGCAGGCAGCTTTGCCAGGACAGCATGTCTCCTGGAGATGTTTCCGTGATGCGTGTTTGCAAACGCAAAGCGTCGTCGGTTAACTTGCGCCAATGACGCCGTGCCTTACGGGTCGCAAAGTGGTGCTTTAACCGGTCCTGTAGATTCAAAGTTTCGCCGACGTAATACGTGCGGGATTGCGCGTCGCTCAATCGATAGACCCCAGGTTTTTCCGGGATGCGTCGCCAGTTGATGTCGTCGAGCAGTTGCGTTTTCCCCAGTCGCTTGGGAGCTGCCAGTACAGCCCCTCGGGTTCGTGCTACGGCAGCCTGTTTTCGCAGTTTCAGGGCGGCCCAGCGGTATTGCAACGATGAATAGCCGGGTGCGAGACTCGCAGCGATTACATCAAATTCGGCGGCGCAGACTGGGTCGCAAAGCACCTCGTCCAGACTTTCAGCGGAATCGTCCAGTAGACGTTGTAAGGCGATTTCACTGGCGAACAGAAATGGGTCACAGTCATTCCAGGAGATGTTGGTGCGTGCGGTCGCAGGGAAGTCGGTCAACTCCCCACGTTTGCGTAAGCGAAACAGAAGGATGTTCCAAGTGCGCAGGTCGCCAGCGAGGCCCAACTCTTTGCAGCATTGCTGAAATTGCTGGTTGAGTTCAGGATCGATCACAACACGATCGACTGAGTAACCTCCGTACGTCTGGCGGAATGCATCGCGCACACCTCGGCAGGTAAGTTCGCGTTGTTGTTGTGCGGTCTGTCGGTCGTGGGCAAGCCTGTCGGCCGAGGAGGATGTGATCGAGCGAGTACCAACGCCCTGTTTGGTTTTCTTTACTCGAGAACGGCTTGTTTGTGGGGCGCTGAGTAGCGGTTCTGGCGATCCGTCCAGTGCATCGCCGACACGGATTGATTCGAGGCGTTCGCGTCCAAACCGGACGTAGTCGTCGGAGATCTCAAAACCGAGGTAGCTGCGTCCCAGCTTCTTGGCAACGGCAAGTGTCGTGGCACTCCCGGAGAAAGGATCGACTACGAACTGGTCTTCATCGGAGCAACTGCGGATAATTCGACCGAGTAGCTGCTCGGGCATCTGGCATCCATGAAACCCGGTTCGTTCTTTGAAGGTGCCGGCTACTCGGGGGAAGTACCAGGTGTCTTCTTGCGATTGAAAGCGGGCACTCAGATCTTGGGGGCGTAAGGTCCAGGTTTGTTGGTTGTCGATTGGTGCGGCTGGTGGGGCGGAGGGGCTGTCGAGAAGTCCTTCCATTAATTGACCTGTGAGGTCGGCTGGAGGAATGATCCAAGTGTCGTCTGGAAGACGCCCGCGAGGGTTTGCGCGTTTGTCCTTGTAGACAAGTTGGCGTGCAGACGGAATTCGGTTTTCGGGAGCATCTTCGCGAAAAGTAAAAGATTCAGGGTCTTTTACCATGTGCAGTAAGTGGGTGTGCGAACGGGTGAATTTTCTTGAGCAATTGACACCAAACGTGTAATACCAAATGACCCAACTGCGAAAGTGAAACCCGACATCGTGGCAGAGAAGCTTCAGGTCGGCGGCGTATTCATCCCCAATCGCCAGCCAGAAGGTGCCAGTACTACTGAGAATTCGATAGACCGCTGCGATCCAGTCTCGTGACCAGTCCTGGTAGGCCTCCGCGGCTAGGCGGTCATCGTAGACGTCGTAGTGGTAGCCGGTATTGAAAGGAGGGTCGGCGAATACTAAATCGACACTGCCTTCTTGCAGGGCTTGCATGCCTTCGATGCAATCACCGGCGACGATGTCATTCTGCTTTACTTCCATGAGGGGAGAACTCCACTTTCTCCAGCGTTCCTTTGCTCCTATCCTACCGCATATCGCATTCTATCGTACCGCATGGGATTGCTTCTGCATACGCGCCGGGCCACGCAGGGAGTGCTTCTGCCACGGCTGGTTTACAGGCCTGTTCCCGCGCAGACGAGGAATAGGTTTGCCAGCTCTATTCGGGCAACGCTGTTCAGCCCGAATTGATTAAGAAGGATTGGAGATGACAGGTATGGGGGTGGCGGGAGTAAGGTTCGATGTCATTGTGCTGGGGTTCGGAGGGGTAGGTAGTGCGGCGCTGGCACACCTGGCTCGTCGCGGTGTGAATGTGCTGGGATTAGACCAATTTCCAGGTGCTCATGACCGAGGGAGTTCGCACGGCGAGACGCGGATGATCCGCCAAGCTTACCTGGAGCACCCTGATTATGTTCCCCTGCTCCGCCGGGCGTACACGCTGTGGGATGAGTTGGAAGAACTGACCGGGAAACGTCTATTTGAGCGGGTGGGCTTGTTGGAAGTCGGGCCTGCTGATGGATTTGTAGTGCCGGGGATCATCGCAAGTGCCCGCCAACACGAATTAGCGGTGGAAGAACTATCGCATGACGAGGTTCGCAGCCGCTTTCCGGGCTTCAAATTAGATGAGTCAATGGCCGCTGTATTTGAATCGGAGGCGGGTTACCTCCTGGTCGAAGAGTGTGTGCGCGCTCATCTTGAGGTAGCCAGTCAGTTTGGCGCGACCTTGCACACAGGTGAGACGGTTGAGGATTGGTCGGCCGGACGTGACGGTGTCGCAGTGAAAACGAATCGTCAAACCTACTATGCAGATCGGCTCGTGGTCACTGCCGGTGCTTGGGCTTCCCGGTTCTTGGGAGAGATCGGATGTGCGTTGCCTGTCGTGCGCAAACACCTGCACTGGTTTGATTGTCAGGATCCGATATACCGACGTGAACTGGGTTGTCCCGCGTTTTTGTTCGAAGTGGACAGAACTGTCTATTACGGTTTTCCGCAAATCGATGAGCTTGGAGTCAAGATCGCCGAGCATTCCGAACAAGGGGAACTGGTGGAGGATCCTTTGGACTTGGATCGATCGCTTGATGAGGCGGAGCGACAGCGTGTCGCGACTCAGCTGAAACGTTATTTGCCGGGGGTTTCTTTGTTGCCGACGCGTCACGTTGTCTGTATGTATACGATGTCGCCGGATCACCATTTCATCGTTGATCACCACCCGGAATTTCCTGCGGTCGTGTTTGCTGCGGGCCTTTCCGGACACGGTTTCAAATTTGCCTCCACCCTTGGCGAAGCGCTGGCCGAAATGGCATTGGGTGAAAGGGCGAGCCAGCCAGTGGAGTTTCTCGGCTTGAAACGCTTTGGGGTTGCCTGAGCGGAGTCAAAGTATTGCTCGAATCGCTGTATACGTCAGGCTGCTGCAAAACCCTTGATTCCCCGTTGAATCAAGCCGTTTGAACTGCTCTACAGAGCGTTTTCTCAGGTCGTCGTCGTTTCTGCGAGGATGCCGATCTGCTACACTGGAACGAGGTAGTAATGTACGAGGTAGTAATGTAATAAAGAGGTAGTAATACTGTTCGGCGCAACCGAAATCACTCAGGGAGCGGTGCGATGAAGCAGCGATTTACACAGTACTCGGACCTGTTATTGGTCGCGGTAGCTGGCATTCTTGTTGGGGCACCTGTATTTGCCGCCGACCTCGACGCGGTTGATGATCAGGGCCGTCGCCAGGAGCTTTCGGCGAAACTGGTTGAAGAAGCGCTGCGCCGTGAAGTGATTGGTCAGGACAAGGCGCGGGATGAGATTCTCAAGCAGGCACTGGAACGCGATTCCAGCAACCCTACGGCTCGTTGGCAGAGTGGTTTCGTGTGGGATGGGTCCGACTGGGTTCAAGTTGATGAAATATCCGGGAATGAAACGCTGCAGACACGGGTTCGCCAGTACGAAGAGATGCGTGCGCAATGTGCAGACACCGCTCCCGCCCAGTGGCAATTGGCAAATTGGTGTGCCCTGTCTGGGTTGAAGCTGCAGGAACGGGCGCATCTTTATCGGGTGATTCAACTCCTGCCTGATCACCAGGGAGCACGCCAGCGTCTCGGGTTTCGGCGAATTAATGGTAGGTGGCAGAAACTGGAGTCCATTTGGCAAGGACTGCAAGACGCACAACGTGCCGCGCAGGCATTGAGGACGTGGGGGCCGCGGTTGGTCGAAGTACGCAAATTGTTGCTGCAAAAGAACCGCGTCAAGCGGGACGACGCCCTCAGTCAATTGCGTGCTTTGACGGATGCCCGGGCAATACCAGCCGTGGAGACCGTACTGACTGGTTACAATCCGGTGCTGTCGCAGATTGCTGTGGACTGGTTTGCCGCCCGTCCGCACCATCAGGCATCGCTGGCATTGGTTCGCCAGGCATTGTTTTCTCCCTGGACACCGGTTCGCGTCGCGGCGGTCGGCCGCTTGGCGCAGCGACCGCGAGACCATTACATTCCACCGCTGTTGGCGGAACTGTCGACACCGATTGAATCTCGCATGCAGCGCGCAGTGGTGAATGGCCAATTGGTGTATCGCCACATTTTTGTTCGAGAGGGGCAGAGCGAGAATGATGTGGTTGTGCGAGATCGTTCTTTTGTTCCCCGCGATGCACGTCAGCAGTTGACGCCGGTAGTCAATTCGCCATTTAATCTGCCCTTTGCTGGCTCGCTTGTCCGCAACCGAGACCGTGAAACGCGGCCGCGGAACCTGACACTTGCCCAGGCGACCGAGGCGCTGCTCGAACGTGCTGAGGCAAGACGTCGCGCTGATGAGGAAATGCTCATGGTCCAGGCCGTTCGCGAGCGTCGTCAGCGGCAGCAAAATGAGCAGATCAACCAGCAGAATCAAAAGATTTTCGCGGTCCTGCGCGGCACTACCGGTCAGGCATTGCGTCAGCCACAGCAATGGTGGGATTGGTGGGATCGGCAAAATGAGGTGAATTTCACTGGTGAGAAACCGAATAACGTTGATTATGGCCGTCGCGAAGTGAGTGTTGCCTTGGAGACCGGTGTGCCCACGGGACGCCGGCGGACGCGGGGTGAGTGTTTTGTGGCGGGTACACCAGTCTGGACGCTTACCGGGCCGGTGGCAATTGATCAGGTGCAGGCTGGCGATCTCGTACTTTCTCAACACCCAGAAACGGGTGAGTTGACCTATCAACCGGTCTTACAGCGGACGATGCGTCCCATTGAACCGCTGGTGCGAATTCATTTGGCGAAAGAGTCGCTCGTGGCAAGTGGTGGTCACCCCTTCTGGGTATTAGGTAAAGGGTGGGTACTATTGCGACAACTGCGGAGTTCTCAGCAGTTACACGGTTTGGCTGGCGCGGTCCCTGTTGTCGAGGTGGAACCGGCGCCTGCTGCTGTGACGTACAACCTGGTTGTCGATCGATTTCAAACTTATTTTGTTGGGCAGGATCGTGTGCTATGTCACGACAATTCGGAACGTCGGCCGACCAATGCGCTGGTTCCAGGGCTCCTGAAAGAGTAAGTGGGCGTTGGGAATGACGGCGTTGCGGATTGAAATGTTGGGCAACCCTTGCAGATGCCCACTCGCTTGCGGCCAAGGTTTCATGGGACAGAGGCCTCGCCAGTGGCGCACATGACGAACTAGACGCCAGCAGGGTCATTGGGGTAAATCGGCAGTCGAACTTGCGCTATAGTTTTTTTACGGGTGCCAGCCGCCACGTTCTGCTGTTGTGTTGCCGGAGGAAAAATTTCGAANNAATTCTCGTCAAGTGTCAATGGATGGGTGGCCGAGTGGTCGAAGGCGGTAGTCTTGAAAACTACTGTACCCTTGCGGGTACCCCGGGTTCGAATCCCGGCCCATCCGCTTCTCTGNGACNGANACGCCCATGACGATGNNCNTTGCNATGCAANCAAANNCCGGTTTTCGGGTAGCTGTTCTGACTTGGATCCTGTTGTTGTCACCGTGGTGTGGCGTCCAGGGACAACAAAAAGCCGCTCAGATCGACTTCGCTCGTGATGTGCGGCCGATCTTGTCAGATAAGTGTTTCAAGTGTCATGGCCCTGATGCGGCGGCCAGGAAGGCTGACTTACGACTCGATCAGAGGAAAGTGGCGCAGGCGGTGCTAACTTTTGAAGCGGGCGCCCAAAGCGAATTGGTGCGGCGCATCTCAAGTACGGATCCAACGGAACAGATGCCCCCACCGGGCTCGAAATTGAATCTCACCGCCGCGGAGGTTCTCACACTGCGCCAGTGGGTTTCCCAGGGCGCGCCGTATCAAGGCCATTGGGCATTTCAGCCTGCGTTGGCTGCTCCGTTACCCCCTGTTTCCAACCGGCCTTGGCCCCGCAACGAGATTGATTATTTTGTGCTGGCTCGCATGGAAGCCGCGGGGTTGATGCCCTCTCCGGAAGCGAGTCGAGAGCAACTCATTCGACGGTTGAGTTTTGATCTTACCGGTTTGCCGCCAACCAGCGAGGAAGTTGCGGCGTTCTTGAAGGATCGCTCTTTAGCTGCGTTTGAACAAGTCGTTGATCGTCTTCTCAATCGGCAGGCGTTTGGTGAGCGCATGGCGGTCGATTGGTTGGATGCCGCACGATACTCGGATACGTATGGATACCAGGTCGATCGTGACCGTTACGTATGGCCATGGCGTGATTGGGTGATCAAAGCTTTCAATGACAACTTGCCGTACGATCAGTTTATCACCTGGCAATTAGCTGGTGACCTGCTGCCGCAAGCGACTGATTTGCAGGTTCAGGCAACTACATTCAATCGCCTTCATCCACAAAAAGTCGAAGGCGGAAGTGTGCCGGAGGAGTTTCGTACCGAGTATGTCGCGGACCGAAACCATACATTTGCTACGGTGTTTCTAGGTCTGACACTCGAATGTTGTCGCTGCCATGACCACAAGTACGACCCGATTACCCAACGCGAGTACTACCAGCTATTTGCTTACTTCAACAATATCGACGAGTCAGGCTTGTACTCGTACTTCACGAATTCGGTACCGACACCCACGATGTTGCTGGCGGACCAGAAGAAAAAAGATGAGATCGTTGCGAATCGTCAGCGAATTCAAGAAGCGGTTGAGTACTTGCACAAACTATCCAAAGACCGCATTCCGGATTTTGACCGTTGGCTCAGGGAACGGCCTGAGGTGCCGGATGTATTGCCGGGACAGGTGGCTCATCTGGATTTTGAAGCGAAGCCAGGCGGTGCCAATGTTTCAGTTCCTGGAAAAGTCGGACGGGCGGTACAGTTGTCGGGTGATGATGGGATTGGAGTTGGAGCGGGCAATTTTAAGCGATCTGATCCGTTTTCAGTAACGTGCTGGGTGCAAACACCGGAGACAAAAGAGCGTGCGGTTATTTTTCACCGCTCTCGTGCATGGACCGATGCGGGAAGTCGCGGTTACCAGCTCCTGATTGAGAACGGGCAGCTATCAGCTTCGTTGATCCACTTTTGGCCGGGAAATGCGATTCGTATTCGCTCCCGCGTTTCACTTCCAATTCAACGGTGGGTGCACGTTGGTGTTACCTATGACGGCAGTAGTCGCGCGGCGGGCCTGCGGTTGTTTATCGATGGACAACCCGTCGAGACCTATATCGTTCAGGACCAATTGGTCAAGAACATTACGGGAGGCGGGGGTGACAACATTACCATTGGGCAGCGTTTTCGCGATCGTGGATTTAGCGGAGGAGGGGTTGACGAATTTCGAGTATTCAACCGTCGTCTCGCAGGCATCGAGATCGGTCACCTTTTCGACGGCCGCCCCCTTCGTGAGCTGTTGCGGAAGCCTGCTGACAAACTGAAGCCTGGCGAGCGCGAATCGCTTCAGGAATACTACCTGGGGATCTTTGACGAGATTTATCAGCAGCAGTTGCAGACAGTGAAAGAACTGCGTCAGAGTCGGAGTTCCCTGGTCGATTCGATCCAGGAAGTAATGGTGATGCGCGAGCGTCGTGAACGTCGCCCGACCTTTGTGCTAAAACGAGGATCCTATGACGCGCCGATGGATGAAGTGCAGCCCGGGACACCGGCGATCTTTCCGGACCCACCTCGAGACGCGCCGCGAAACCGATTGGGATTGACGCAATGGTTGACACAGCCGAACCACCCTTTAACGGCGCGGGTGGCCGTGAACCGGTTCTGGCAGACCGTGTTTGGCCAGGGCTTGGTGCGTACACCTGAGGACTATGGTAGCCAAGGCACCCCTCCAACCCACCCGCAGTTGCTTGACTGGTTGGCGGTTGACTTTGTAACGCATGGCTGGAATGTCAAGCGATTGGTCAAGCAAATGGTGATGTCCGCCGCCTATCGGCAAAGTTCCGCGTCGAGACCTGATTTGCGTAATGAAGACCCGGGTAATTTGTTGCTGGCTCGGGCACCAAGTTATCGCTGGCCGGCCGAGATGATTCGTGATAACGCGCTGGCGGTGAGTGGGTTGCTGACGACGAAAGTAGGAGGCCCCCCTGCCCGTCCTTATGAACTCACGGTTTCTTTCAAGCCAATAAAACAGGACCAAGGGCCAGGGCTGTATCGACGTAGTCTGTATACCTTCTGGAAACGTACGGCCCCCGCGCCTGTAATGATGACACTGGACGCCGCCAAGCGCGATGTCTGCATGGTACAGCGGGAACGCACGGCCTCACCGTTGCAGGCGCTCGTCTTGCTCAACGATCCGCAATTACTGGAGGCTGCACGGGTACTGGGGGCACGGCTGCTGAGTGAAAATGATCGGGATATCACCCGTTCGTTGCGTGCCATGTTTCAGGCACTCACCAGCCGACAACCAGGGGATGCCGAGATGCGAGTCTTGGAAGATCTGTTTGCGGAGCAACACGATTTCTATCAACAGCATCCTGAACAGGCGGAAAAGTTCATGAGCGTGGGAGAAGCTCCTCGCAATAGCACATTGCCGGTTCCTTTACTGGCTTCTATGGGTGTTCTGGCAAACACGTTGATGAATCTTGATCAGTGCGTGGTAAAGCGTTGACGCGAACACAGGGTGCAGTGCCAGCACCGCTGTGTGGCCTGTACTACACACCACCTGGCGAAAGGGTTGGTTCCCTGGGGAAGTGGTTTCAAGAATCAGCGTACCGCTTTTCGATGAATCTCTTCAGACGCTGAGTTTGGTGTAGATCTTTGGGCGTGTAGAAATGGGTGTGGCGATGCACCACATTCCCGGGCTGGTTTCAGGTAACGGCTGCGGCATGTCCGCAAGGGACCTGTTGGCTTTCCAGGGAGAGAGCTTGTGCTGAGTATTAGCGCGAATGGTTCCTGCAATCGCCGCGCGTTCTTGCGCGTCGGTGGTTTGTCGCTTGGTGGCTTGTCATTGTCCGAACTGTTGGCTGCGCGCGCTCACGCGGCTGGGATGGGTACACCTGTCAACGACAAGTCTGTCATTTTTCTGTTCTTGCACGGTGGTCCTGCTCAGACCGAGACATTCGATCCCAAGATGACGGCTCCCTCGGGTGTCTGTAGTGTGACCGGAGAGGTTGCTACGCGCTTACCCGGAGTTACTTTTGGCAGTACGTTGACACGATTGGCTGATCAAGCCGATCGTCTAGCCATTGTGCGATCTTTCCAGACCGGGAATGGCAACCACGACATCAAGCCGGTTGTGGGCCGCGAGACTGAGGGTGCAAATCTCGGTTCACTCTATGCTCGTGTCGCAGGTGCGATCAACGTCCGCAGTGGAATGCCAAATTACGTGATGCTCTTTCCACGGGCGGTCGATGATACGACCCAGGCAGCCAAAATGAACTTCGGTCGGTTCGACGCGACTGGACGATCGGCGCAGCTTACTTGCTCAGCTTGATCGCATCAGACGTTCAGTGGATGCGAGCGGTTCCGCCGAAGGCGCTGATGAATACCAGCCACAGGCATTTGCCACAATAGTCGGCGGCGTTGCCGATGCTTTTGACCTGAGACGCGAAGATCCACGCACGATTGCCAGGTATGACACGGCGCCATTGGTTCGCCCTGAGCAGATTAGCCGCAAGTGGAATAACTAAAACAACTACGTCGATAACGCCAAGTCCCTGGGGCGTTTGTTACTGCTCGCACGTCGGCTGTGTGAAGCCGGTTGTGGTTTTGTAATGGTCACCACCAGTTTTGTCTGGGATATGCATGCCGATGTCAATAATGCCACCATTCAAGAGGGAATGGAGTACATGGGCAGGCCGTTTGACCATGCGGTTTCGGCATTCCTGACCGACGTGGCTGCGCGCGGCCTGGACGGGAAGATCCTCCTGATCTGTACCGGTGAAATGGGACGCACGCCAATACGCAACAACCGAGGAGGCCGGGATCATTGGGGTCGGATTGCTCCGTTATTGTTGTCCGGTGGAGGGCTCAATATGGGCCAGGTAATCGGTAACTCGACGCGTGATGTTGCCGAGCCAGCGTCAGAACCGATGACCAATCAGCGTTTGATTAGCACTGTGATGCATACGTTGCTTGATGTTGTGATGGTGCGCACCATGACCGGCGTACTGAGTGAAGTCGCACGAGTGATCACCAATAGCGATCCGATCCCCGGATTGCTCTAACCTATTTTCCGCTACTCGATTCCAAATGGTTCATGGTCGCACTGGAATCCGCGTTGATTCCGAGTCGCGACCTTTTCTTTTGCGCTTTCGATGGTATATCATCGGTGGCCTTCTCGTCAGCGATGGGAAGCTGGGGGGCATATGCCTAGTGCGGAGATTTGGTACGGAGATTTGGTACGGAGATTTGGTGCGGAGATAGAGAAGCCAATGAGCAAGACACGAATTGCCATGAACGGCGCGGCAGGGAGAATGGGAAAACGGATTGTGGCTTTGGGTATGGCAGATGACGAGATCGAAGTCTCTGCTGCTTTGGAGTTTTCCCAGCACACAGATATTGGCAAGGATGCGGGAATCGTTGCCGGTGCCGAGCAACTTGATGTATTGGTTTCTGACCACTTGGAGTGCGAAGTCGATGCGGTGATTGATTTTTCAGTTCCAGCAAGTTCGCAGAGTATTCTGGAAACATGTTTGACTGCAAAACTGCCCCTGGTAGTGGCGACAACCGGTCTCACAGCCGAGCAGCAACAGCAGATTCGCGAGTCGGCCCGAACGATTCCAATCGTATGGGCACCCAATATGAGTTTGGCGGTAAACCTGACGATGAATCTGGCGGTGACCGCCGCTCGAGCGCTGAAGGATTATTCCGGTGGTGTCGACGTTGAGATCATTGAACGTCATCACCGTTTCAAGGAAGATGCTCCCAGTGGAACGGCGCTCAAGTTCGGGGAACAGATCGCACAGGAAATGGGGCAGACTCGACACGTCCACGGTCGGCAGGGACAACCAGGGCAACGGCCTGCTGACGAAATCGGTTATCACGCACTGCGCGTCGCCGATAATCCAGGCGAGCACACAATCATATTTGGGTTGATGGGTGAGACGGTTGAAGTGACCGTTCGCGCGACGAATCGAGATGCTTATGCGTTGGGAGCTTTGCAGGCGGCGAAATTTGTTGCCCGGCAGAACCCTGGGTTGTATGGCATGAACGATGTGTTGGGCCTGTCGGTTCTGGAGTGAATTCGGATCGTTTGCCCTCCTGCTAGTTCCAGGTTTCCGCTGACGAGATCACTATAATACACGGGCTTGGAAACCCGTGTTGGTTGGCTCCGCAGTGCGGCTTGCGATCTTCTCTGTAGGGATATCGAATAAAGCGGACTGCTGGTGGCAGTTGTTTCTCAATTCCGCAATTTCTGCGAGCGAACAGGTGATCTATGAACCACGCATCGATGAACCACGCATCGATGAACCGCGCATGTTTCCAGAGAATCGGCGGCGTTCGGTGTTGGGATCAGATGTTCCATGCCCGTTGGCGCTCTCGCCTTGACGTTTTCGCGGCCTCGGTATTTCTCATATTTTCCACAGCTGCGTTTGGGGCAGGTACGCGTCCAGATGAAATCGAAGAGGAGTCAGACCGTGCACATCGTGCTGGTTTGATTGCCACATTTCGGGATGCAGCGGGCAACCAATGTCGGCGCATTGACGAACGGATTGCTTTTGATTGGGGTATTGGGGTGCCGGACCCACGCATCGATAGGGTGTTTCGTGTCCACTGGGATGGTTATCTATTAGCCCAGTTGCCCGGTAAGCATCGTTTGCACTTGAGAGTTACAGGTAAAGCACAGTTGCGTCTGGGCAATCAGGTTGTCCTGGATGCGGCCGATGATGGACCAGAACAGTGGTATTCAACTTCGCCGATCGAACTTACTTTTGGCTGGCATCCACTGGAACTGACATTCGAAAAAACCAGCAAAGTGGCCGGAATTCAGTTGTTTTGGAACGGCCCCGGGTTTGGTCTGGAGCCGGTGAGTCCGAGATTCTTGTTCCACGATTCAGAACAGACTTTTTCGGATCAATTCGAGCGTGGGCGGCAGTTGGTGTCGGCGCTACGTTGTGCCGCTTGCCACCAGATTCCCGGTGCTCGGTCCGCAAGTCCCGCACCTGATTTGGCGCGTTTGAAAGGTAACATTCACCATGACTGGCTCGTCGATTGGCTTGTCACGCATCCACCAGGTCGGCAGGCTGCGGATCGGCCGACGAAGTTGGCACGCCGTATGCCGAGCTTTGCGATGGATCGGGGCGCGGGTGAGGATCTGGCAGCCTACCTGGTATCCGTAGCTCCAGCACCGCATGATTCGGAACCGGCAAAAGGTGAGCAAGCAAGCGGGCAACGACTTTTTCTGTCGCTCGGCTGTTTAGCTTGTCATCGTTGGAAAACGCTTGGACAGGAAAGCCTTTTTGACGGCGGTGATCTGTCAGAAATCGCGCGCAAACGACCTGCCCGTTTTTTTGCCAGATGGCTTGCCGACCCGGCAGGTCTGAACCGGCGGCATCGGATGCCAATCTTTGAGCTGACGAACCAGGAACGCGCTCATCTGGCGGTGTTTCTGTCCACCTTAAAGAGTAAGCCAGTCTCCCCCAACGTGCCTGAGGTTACTGAAGAGCAAGTCGTGCGCGGTAAGGAACGCTTTCAACGCCAGCGGTGTGGGGCCTGTCACATCGCTGGAGGACAGGCCGAGGGCGGTCCACGTCCACTGGTTTCTACACTGTCGACAAAGTCTGTATGGGAACGCAGCTGCGTTGGTAAACCTTCTGAAGATGGAATGCGACCCGGATATCAACTAGCTCCTGCGGATCAGCAGGCAGTGCAACTATATGTCTCCCAATTGTTGCCACGGGAAACTCCGTTTATTTCCGGAAGCGAACTGCTCGTCGAGCACAACTGCCTGGCCTGCCATGCACGTGGTGTAGCGCTTGGCCTCGCGGCACAACTCCCCGCGATCGCGGAGCGGCACCGAGAATTGGCGTCACTGATACCAGCGATGGCGCCACCCTCATTGTCGAGCGTAGGCGATAAACTGGTTGATGCGGCGCTATTGGCTGCAATTGTCCAGAAATCGGGAAATCGGCGCCCGTGGCTTGCCGTGAGAATGCCTCGTTTCCCTCTAGATCCCACTGCAGCCGGGGCGATTCAGCAGCACCTGATCGAGGCGGACCGGGTTCCCGATCAAACGCCGCATCAGGCGGAGGTGCGTCCGGCGATTTCACCACAAGCCTTGGCACTAGCGGGTCCGCGATTGGTTACGCAGGACGGATTCGGATGTACCAGTTGCCACCAGGTGGGCAAGGTGGTGCCACCCTCGGCACCACTCAATGCCCGGGGCCCTGATCTGACCCAACTATCCCAGCGAATTCGTCGAACGTGGTTCGACCGGTTTGTACCCAATCCAACTCGGATCGTACCTCGCATGGAGATGCCTTCGGTTCGAGTGGCGGTTCGTGGTGTGTTGCAGGACCGGGTTGACCGGCAATTGTCGGCAGTCTGGCAAGCCTTGAATCGGCCCGGTTTTCAGCCGCCTCAACCCAATCCAGTGCGCGTACTTCGCCGTTCGGGCATTGTTCAGGACCAGCAACCGCCTGTTTTCTTAACGGATGTGTTGCAGGTGGATGGACGCCAAATGATTAAGCCTTTCGCGATCGGTTTGTCGAACCGACACAACCTTTTATTTGATTTGGAGCAGGCCCAATTGAGCGGCTGGCGGCGAGGTGACGTGGCACGGCAAAGAACAAAAGGGAAGACATGGTTTTGGGAAGCGGCGGGGTTGGAGGTTTTGTCGCCACGGATTACCGGGACAGACCTGGCATTGAGTCGTCAGGGAAAGGCGTGGCAGGCAACCGCTAACGGACAGTTTCTCAGTGAATTGGACTCGGTGAAGTACCTCGCGGACGGGATTGAATTCCGGTACCGGCTGCGTTTTGTGTCAGAGAATCCTGCGGAGCCGGCCATGCTTCGTATCACGCAACGGATTACCACCCGGGAAAATACACGTTCCGTAGAGAATGAGCAGTCGCTTGTCGAATCGGGGTGGTCTGGATTTCGTCGAGCCGTCGAGATCCAGGGCTGCCACCCCGGCGATCAGCTAGTCCTGCAAGTCCTGGCTACGGATTCCGAGACGCCGTTGGTCTTGGCGACGGAAGGTCGTGAAATACGATTAT
Organism: Planctomycetaceae bacterium; assembly: GCA_002709225.1. GTDB lineage: Bacteria > Planctomycetota > Planctomycetia > Pirellulales > Pirellulaceae > UBA9264. The sequence continues at coordinate 3,171 of PAQH01000044.1, read as the reverse complement.
CTGATGGAATGACGCGGCTTCGTGCGGCGCGCTCGTTTGAGGCGACCGGCACTTTAGCGGCGATTGCGGATGGCCAGGGAATTGCTCGGTTTACGGTGGATTATCAAACATCGCTCCCTGTCGATCAGTTTCCAGGTTTACCTCAGAAGCAGACGGCTATCGAGCCAGTTAACTTACAAGTTGTGCCGGGTTTTCGCGCGACGAGACTACCTCTCAATCAGGATTTGATGCCGACTGGATTGGCATGGCGTCCCAATGGAACACTAATCGTGACTTCGCTCAAGGGGCGAGTGTGGTCAGGAACGGACACCGACGGCGATGGCCTGGAGGATCACTTGCGATCGCTAGGTGGTGAATGGGCTGCGCCGTTCGGAGTTTCGGCTACGGACGAGTTTGTCGACGTGATCAACAAATGGGGCTTGGTACGCTTGTTCGACAAAGACCAGGATGGGGTTGTGGAGGAGGTTGAAACACTTGCATCTGGCTGGGGACACACTGCAGATTACCACGATTGGACGGTTGGGCTGGTTAAGGACCGGCACGGTAATTACTTTGTGGCGACATCTTGTCAGCAGGACGAACGGTCCGCGGCTGCGGCGCATTGGCGGGGCATGGTTTTGAAGTTGGAACCGCGTGCCGCCACAAGCGACCACCCACATCAGTTTCAGGTTCTTCCCGTAACCGGCGGACATCGCTTTCCTATTGGCATCGCCCAAGATAGGTCCGGCGACATATTCGTGACCGACAACCAGGGCAATTACAACCCATTCAACGAACTGAACCATGTTATTTCAGGTGCGCGTTATGGATTCATCAACCGCATTGAACGCAAGCCTGATTTTCAACCACCGTTGACGCCCCCGGCCATCGATATTCCACATCCCTGGACACGTAGTGTGAACGGGATCTGTTTTTTGGATTCATCTCAGGTAAAGGGAGTTTCAGGCCATGCTTCGTTTGGCCCTTTCGAGGGACATCTGGTGGGGTGTGAATACGACACGCGACGCCTCATTCGTATGAGTCTGCAGCGGGTCGGTGACACCATTCAGGGCGCCGCATACCCATTTACCTTTGCTGCTCCCCCAGTAGGTGAGCCACTCTTGGGACCGCTGACTTGTGCGGTGTCTCCGCAAGGGGACCTCTATGTGGGTTGCATTCGCGATAGTGGATGGGGCGGTGCCAATAATATCGGAACACTGGTGCGGTTGCGTTTGGAACCAGACAAACTGCCAGTTGGTATCGCGGAAGTGCGGGCGATTCGGGGTGGATTTGAGATTGCATTTACCGGTTCTATTGATCGAGAACTGGCGGCCGACAAAGAACACTATGCTATTTCTTCATTTACCCGTATCTCGACACCAACATACGGTGGTCCCGATCGGCAACGCCGAAACGAGCTAATTCAGTCGATACAGGTCGATCCAACGGGGCGCCGAGTTCGTCTACAGCTAAGCGAGCTGCGTGAGGGTTTTGTGTACGAGTTTCATCTCCAGAAATTGGTGTCCAGAGAGCAGTTGTTTTTTCCGGACGAAGCCTACTACACGCTGCGCAAAGCCGCACGGTGACCAAGTACCGGGGGCATAGGGCAGTCCTCGTCGCGGGCTTGAAAAGGCCAGTGCGAGGAGCCCACTCACAGGTTGCGATGCCGTCTGGGGCGTTAGTTTTGTATGGCTGCCAGGCAATCGCGGTCACCGCCCGTTGTCAAGGCACAGGCAAATGGGTACTCTCAGAGTTTCCAGATTGGCAGGGAAGGTGAATGATCGCCCGCGGCAATACAGATCAACTTCCGGACGACCAGCGAATTGTCATCACTGGGATCGGCCTCACTGCGCCGAATGGTAACCACTATTCGGAATATCGAGAGAATCTGCTGCAAGGTGTAAGTGGTGTATCGGATTATGAAATCCGATATGTCGGCAAGACCGTAGCGGGAATCTGTGATTTTGACGAGCGTCGGTACCAGTCTCGCAAGGATCGTCGACGCGGTACTCGCGCGGGTAGTGTGGGGATTTATGCCACCAATGAGGCGATCAAGGACAGCGGAATTGACTGGGAGAATACGGATACCAGCCGTGTTGGTATCTACCTCGGTGTGACGGAGCATGGCAACGTTGAGACTGAGAATGAAATCTTCGAGTTGAAAGGGTACGACTACGATACATCTTTCTGGTCGCACCATCACAACCCCCGCACCGTCGCGAATAATCCAGCCGGCGAGGTTGCACTAAATATAGGAGTGACCGGACCTCATTATACGATTGGCGCGGCCTGTGCTGCTGGCAATGCCGGTCTCATTCAAGGAGCTCAAATGTTGCTTCTTGATGAATGTGATTTGGCGTTGTCAGGGGGCGTTTCTGAGAGCATCCACACGTTTGGGATATTTGCGAGTTTCAGGAGCCAGGGAGCTTTGGCTACACACTCGGATCCGACGCAGGCATCACGTCCTTTTGATGTGAATCGCAATGGCATTGTGGTTGCTGAAGGTGGTTGTGTTTTTGTGCTTGAACGCCTCGCTACTGCGAAGCGGCGCGACGCACAGATCTACGGCGAGTTGGTTAGCTACGCATTGAATACAGACGCAACGGATTTCGTGTTGCCCAATCCGGAACGGCAGGCGGAGTGTGTACAGTTGGCACTCAAACGCGGCGGCTTAAGTCCCGAACAAATTTCGATTGTCAGTACGCATGCGACAGGAACTAGTAGTGGTGACGCGCAAGAGTGCGCAGCTTTGCAATCGGTCTTCGCGGGCTGTGAGCAGACACATTTTAACAACACCAAGAGTTTGATTGGCCACAGTATGGGTGCGGCTGGTGCTCTGGAGTTGGCCGGCAATCTGTTTTCCTTTAGGGACCGTGTTTGTCATCCAACGATCAACGTCAAGGATCTTGACCCCGCGTGTGAGTTGCCTGGATTGGTTACCAACCAAGCGTGTGAAATCCCTCAGCCTATCTACGTCTTGAACAACTCATTTGGCATGCTGGGAATTAATTCGGTCGTGGTGGTAAAGAAATTCTGATTGGAAGGTACAATGTTTTTCTACTCCTGTGTTTAATCAGGGGGACAATGATGAAGGCAAGCGGAGAACCAACGGCATGAACGCCGCCGAGATTCGAACGGAGATATTGGATATCCTCGAGAATATTGCGCCGGATGAAGATCTGACGGACTTGA
>PAQH01000043.1 GCA_002709225.1 Planctomycetaceae bacterium | reverse complement strand
AGCCTGCGTCCAAGGATCCGACGGGTGAGGAACAGAAGGCCGAAAAAGCGAAACTGGAAGAGCTCAAGAAAAAGAAACAGCCGCCGCCAGCTCCGGCGTTCAGTCGTCGAGCCCAACTGGTGGAGGTGGCCTTACAGGCCAAGGAGGACAACTACTTCGCGCGGGCTATTGTGAACAAGATCTGGCATCGTTTGTTTGGGGTTGGTCTGGTTGTACCGATCGACCAGATGCACCCTGAGAATCCACCGAGCCACCCGCAACTGATTGCCTGGCTGGCACGCGATCTCGTATCACATAAGTACGACTTGAAACGTTTGATGCGAGGCCTGCAGATGAGCCAGGCGTATGCCCGCAGTAGCCGGCACGACGGTGAGCAACGCCCGGATGCCCGGCTGTTCGCAACGGCTGCACTGCGTCCCTTGAGTCGCTATCAATATGCTACAACCTTGCGGATGGGCAGTATGAATCCCGATCGATTTGTCGCATCAGACAAGATCGAGGAACTGCAGAAACAAATTGAGTCTCAGGAAAACGCCGCCCGTGGTTTTGCGAGTCAGATCGAGCAGCCTTATGACGGTTTTCAGATCGGTGTAACGGAAGCACTCTTGATGAATAACGCCGAGCAGGTCGAGAAGGAGTTTCTCAGTGATTCGGGCGATTCACTCGTAGGGAAGTTGAAGGCAATTGAAGATTCGCGTGAACTGGTTGAGGTGGCGGTTTGGACGGTCCTCAATCGACCACCGGATGAGCAGGAAATCAAGTCGTTTGAAGCATACCTGGCGCGTCGTGTGGATCGTAAGCTGGATTCGTGCCGGCAATTGGTCTGGGCGCTTTTGACGAGTAGTGAATGTCGATTTAATTACTAATCGTCAGGCCAAGCGGACTCGTGTTGGTCGATAACAAGAATAAGAAACAAACTGCTTTATCGGGAGCGATGTTATGGCCCGTAGACGAGACAACGGTTTTTGCGGATCTGCCGAGCATCTGGTCAATCGGCGTTCTTTTCTGAGCGGTACCGCGTTGGCGACCGCAGGACTGGCGTCTGACATGACGCGCCTGGATGTGCTGCGCAGTCCGGCGATGGCGAATCAGCTACGGAGTCGTGGCAAACGGGTTATCCTGCTCTGGTTGGCAGGGGGAGCAAGTCAACTGGAAACCTGGGACCCGAAACCGAATCGTCCCACAGGCGGGCCATTTGGAGCCATTTCGACCAACTTGGAAGGAGTTCGGATTTCTGAGTTACTGCCGAAGATGGCGCAGCGCTTGGAACACACCGCGATCATCCGCTCATTGAACACCAAGGATGGGTCACACGGTAGCGCGGCGCGAATGATGCACCTGGGGCGTCGGGATGAGCCCAATGTTACCTATCCTGATTTAGGAGCAGTCTGTGCGCGTGAGTTGGGCCAAGCCGACAGTAAGGTGCCTGATTACGTTTCGTTCTACACGGCCACCGAAGGTCGTGGAAATGCCTTGGGTCAGTCTGGCTTCCTGGGCGCCCGGTATATGCCGATGTTCCTGACGACAAATACCAAGCCAGAAAATCTCTCTCGACTGGAAACGATTTCGGATCTCGACCACCGGGAACGGATGGATCTGCGCGCACTGATCAGCCGGCGTTTTGCGGCGGGTCGTGATTCGAGCACCTTGGACAGTCACAACGAGGCGTATGCCCGAGTGCGAGGATTGATGGCGAGCGAGGAGCTGTTTGATGTCGCGGGTGAGCCCCAGTGGCTCCGTGATCGATACGGACCGTCGTTGTTTGGGAGACAGGCTTTGGTGGCACGTCGCCTGGTCGAAGCGGGGACTCCGTTTGTCAAGGTTTCGCGCGCCTGGTGGGATAGCCATGGTCAGAATTTTGAAACGCATCTGGAGCTGGTTAGCGAGTTGGATCATGTCATGTCCACACTATTGGACGACCTCAAGTCGCGGGGAATGTTGGAGGACACGCTGGTGATCACGCTCGCCGAATTCGGGCGAACACCCAATATTAACCCGAGTCTGGGACGCGATCATTTCGCCCGTGCCTGGAGCGCTTCCTTGACTGGCTGTGGAGTCAAAGGTGGTACGGTGTATGGTGAAACAGATGCCGACGGACAACATGTCAAGGATGGGGAGATTAGCGCAGGTGAGCTATTTGCCACAATTTACCAGGCGCTCGGAATTGACCACCAACACGAGTATTACGTCGGGGCGCGGCCATTGCCATTGACGGATCCGGGCATTGAACCGGTTTCCGAAGTGTTGGCGTAATCTGCGCATCGCAGGACGCTTTTGTTATCTGTTTGCACCCGGTTACCTGTTTGAAAACAGTTGGAATTCACCCGCTCCGGCAGGAGGCAAGTTCCTGAAGTTGACTGGCAGGTCATCGGTTGGTGAACCGGCGGTTTACTAAGCAGTGTTGTTCGGATTTCATTTGAGAGGATGATCCATGTCGGATCCCGCAAAGCTGAAAGTCATCAAGCAAGTTGATCGCTCTGACATTCTGTTTTCGATTGCCCGCGCGCCGGAATCGACGCAATTGTATGTGGGCAGCAGCGACCAACGTGTCTACTCGTTCGACGCCTTCGACGAAAAATCGAAACCGCAGGCGTTTGTAGGCCATCGTAGTTACGTCAGCGGGCTGGTCCTGACCCACAGCGGACAGCTGGTCTCGGGTGGCTATGACGGCCAGTTGATCTGGTGGAACCGAGAGTCTCGTGATCGAGTGCGTTCGATCGCTGCCCACCAGAAGTGGATTCGACGCGTTGATGTGACTCCTGATGGCCGCACCGTTGTTACTGTGGCCGACGACATGGTGTGTCGCTTATAGGATGCCGATCGCGGGGAACTACTACGAGAATTGCGCGGCCACAAGCCACAGACGCCACACCATTTCCCCTCCATGTTGTTCTGTACAGGGATTTCATCCGACGGCAAGTTCCTGGCGACGGCCGACAAGGTGGGGCACATCGTGGTGTGGGAGATTTCCAGCGGCAAGAAGCTAAAGGAACTCGATGCGCCGAAGATGTACACCTGGGATCCGAAGCAACGCATCCACTCGATTGGTGGAATTCGCAGTCTGGCATTTTCGTCGGACAGCCGTTTGCTGGCTGTCGGTGGCATCGGGCAGATCGGGAACGTCGATCACCTCGGCGCGCTGGCACGACTCGAGGTATTCGATTGGCAGAAGGGTGAGCGGACACACGAATTTCCTGGTGATAAGTTCAAAGGTCTGTTTGAACGACTGGTTTTTCATCCCCAGGGGAAGTGGCTACTCGGAGCGGGGGGGGACCATAATGGCTTCATCAAATTTATCGATCTAGAATCAAAAAAGGTCATACGGCAGGAAAAAGCTCCCATGCACATTCACGATCTGGTTGTGGATGAAAACTACAACCGGATTTACGCGGCGGGGCACGGCAAAGTCGTGGTCTGGGAGATGAGCGGGTAGGCCGGTTTCGCCGGTTGGGATGGCGGCTGCCAGGGCAGGGGCAGGTCATAGAAGGGCTTGGATGCTGGCGCGTCGATTTCGGCGTGGCTGCAGCGCGCGCCGCGGAGATCGGCCGGCATGGTTTCATTTGCGCAATGGTTGCCGTGGGGGGCAAGACAAATTGTAAGAACCAGAGTCGCTACCCTATTGCTCCTGTGCCTGCTGACTGTCGGTTGGCAGCGAGGCAGCGCCCAGACGTCTTCTGTACCCCCCGAGCCACCGCCACAGCAGAAGTTCGCCGTTGCCGTCGCGCAAACTCAGGCCGAGCTGTTGCATCAGACATTGACAGCCACCCTCAGCGTTATTCATCGATCCTATTTCAAGGGCGGGGAGACCTTACCGGTACCCTCGCGTGCTTTGGAAGGTGTGTTCTATCGCCTGAAACGGAACACGCAAGTTGAGGCCCGCTGGATGGCTGTGAATACCCCGGCCATGAGCCTGGAACACCAGCCACGGAACGCCTTTGACAAACGTGCCGCCGCTGCCTTGAGCCGCGGGCAACGCACTTTTGTGCAGGTTGATCAGAGGTACCTACGCCGCGCGGGGGCCATCACCTTATTTAGCTCCTGCCTCAAGTGTCATTCTCCCGCCGCGCCTGGAAAGAAACGTAATCCGGTCGCTGCCTTGGTGATCAGTGTGCCACTGTCCGAGTTTCGTCGCGAGCCGGCCCAACGCTAGTTGGCGGGTGCCATGTCGAGGAGACGCCTTCGTCTCGTCGACGTGACGAAGGCGTTGTGAAAAACTGCAGGAATTGGCGCAGCGCACGGGCAACCTCGGTTGAACAGAGATCGAGTCAGAGAGTACGATTGTCACGGCCAAAGTGCGCCGTTCGCTGCGCGCTACACTTGGACGCTCGCCTTTTCTCAGTTTGCGGATTCGTATGTGGAGCGATTTGACCATGTTACGTGCTTGTGTGCTGGTCCTGGCGTGGTCTGTATCCGGCCTGGCGGTGGCCCAGCCGCTTTCCGACGCCGCCAAGGTCGAGTTCTTTGATCGTCAGGTCTTCGGCATTCTCAAGGCCCGCTGCTTTTCCTGCCACGGCAACAAGAGGGCATTGAAAGGTAATTTCCGCATCACCAGTCGGAAAGGTTTACTGCGTGGTGGGGACAGTGGAGCCGCGGTGAATCTAGACCAACCAGGTGAGAGTCATTTGTTAGCCTTGTTGCGTTCCAGTGAGGACGGTGAGCGGATGCCGCCCGATGGCCGACTGCCGGCCGCGCAAATTGAGGTAATCGCGCGGTGGCTTAAGCTCGGGGCGCCCTATAATCCGCAGCTCGAAATCCGTGGTGTAGCGAATGAAGGCTTACCAACCAATCAGATTAACGGCCGGACGCGATCGTATTGGGCGTTTCAGCCTCTCCAACGCCCGCCCTTGCCCACCTGGCGCGAGGGCCCTCTGCCTGCCCAGCCGATCGATACGTTCATCGGTGAACAACTTCGGCAACGCGGCTTGCGTCCCAACGGTCTCGCTAGTCGAACACAGTGGTTGCGGAGGGCACACTACGACCTACTGGGATTACCGCCGACACCGGCCGAAGTCCGTGCTTACGAACTAGTGGAAGCCCCTGATGCGGCGACGCGCGTCGTAGATCGACTGTTGGCATCGCCAAAGTACGGAGAAAAATGGGGGCGTCATTGGCTCGATCTCGTCCGCTATGCGGAAACCAACGGTTATGAACGGGATACCAACAAAGAGCTGGTATGGAAGTATCGTGACTACGTGATTCGTTCATTCAATGCAGATAAGCCGTACGATCGATTTGTGTTGGAACAGATTGCGGGCGATGAGTTACCCGCTCCGAGCCCAGACGCAATCATCGCCACGGGCTTTTATCGACTCGGAATCTGGGATGATGACCCGGCGGATCGGGAGTTGGCACGCTACGACTATCTCGATGACATTTTGCGCACGACTGGCGAAACGATGCTCGCCATGACGCTCGGCTGTGCACGCTGTCATGACCATAAAATCGATCCGATCCCGCAAGCCGATTACTACTCGATGTTGGCGTTTTTTGCCGATATTACGCCACAAGGCTCCGGGAACCGAAATCACGTGGCGCTCACTGACTTGGAAGCGAAAGCGGATTACGAACGTCGCCTGGCGGCGCGCCAAACAGAGGAAATGCGATTGCAAAAGGGCATCGACGTTTGGGAGAGAGAGTTGCTGGAAAAGCTGGCCAAGGCAAAGCCTGAATTGCAACTGAAAATCAAACACCACGGGAAACCACAGCAGCAGGTGTTGATCCCGGCCGCCACTGACAAGTCGGGGACAAACTGGAAGTACACACTGAAGAAACCGGCCAACGACTGGTTTGAACTGGCGTTCGAGGATCGGTCCTGGCAGCAGGGGCCTGCTGGTTTTGGCACCAAGGGTACTCCGGGAAGTCGAGTGCATACCGAGTGGAAATCGAAAGCCATCTGGCTGCGCCGTGATTTTCGCCTGACGACGATTCCCGGTCGTGTGAAGCTACACATTCACCACGATGAAGACGCGGAAGTTTATTTGAATGGTAAGCTGATCAGACGCTTCGTTGGCTACGTGACTAGCTACCAGCAGGTCGATGTGACGGCCGAGTGTTTCGAACTGTTGCAAACGGGGCGCAATACGCTGGCGATCCACTGTCGGCAGACCGGCGGAGGGCAGTACATTGATGCGGGGTTCATCGCAGATGACGGTCAAGTTCCGACCGCGGTGCTGGCGGCCAAGTACGGCCGCGAAATTCTCGGGGTCGAGCGGTTACAGACCTATCAGATGCTTGTGCGCGCGTTAGGCGACTTGAAGAAACGAAAGGTTGAGAAGCGGACTGAATTTGCCATGGCGGTCAGTGAAGCAGGGCGTCATAAGACCTGGATCCTCAACCGCGGAAACCCACGGCTTAAAGGCGACGAAGTGGGGCCTCGGCTGCCGCAGATTCTTGATCCGCCTCAACTCGCAATCCCGTCCGTGAATGCCAAGGCTCCCACGACGTTCAAACGCCGCGCTCTGGCCAAGTGGCTTGTGAGCAAACGGAATCGGCTGACGGCGCGGGTGATGGCCAATCGACTCTGGCAGCACCACTTTGGCCGTGGCATCGTCCGTAGCGCTAATAATTTTGGTTACCTGGGCGACTTGCCGACGCACCCTCGGTTGTTGAATTGGCTGGCGACCGAGTTGATGCATGGAGATTGGCGGCTGAAACGCGTCCACCGGTTATTAATGACGAGCCGACTATACCAGACGTCGAGTCAATCCAATCCCGCCGCGTTGCGCGCGGATCCCACTAATGACCTGTTTTGGCGATTCAACATGCGGCGTCTCGCGGCGGAGGAGATTCGGGACTCAATTCTCAATCTGACAGGCCAATTGAATTTTCGCATGGGGGGAGCCAGTATCTACTCCGAGGTCCCTGACGACGTCTTGCGAACGGCTTCCCGGCCAGGTGCCGCTTGGGGAAAATCTTCTCCGGCGGAACGCAACCGTCGCAGCATTTATATCTTCGTTAAACGTTCGTTGCGGGAACCCTTTCTGGAGTCTTTTGACTGGGCGGATACCGATAACACATGTGATGTGCGTTTTGTCACAACCGTTCCGACACAGACTCTGACGATGCTTAACAGCAAGCTGCTGAACGATGCTTCCGAGCAACTCGCGCAGCGGTTGGTGATTGAGCGGCCCAACGATCTGACCGGTCAGGTGTGTCGGGCGCTGGAATTGGCCACTAGTCGCAGCGCGTTACAAGCGGAAGTCGAAGAGGGCGTTGCTTTGCTGAGCGAACTTCGTGAACAGCTTGACTTGGAGCCGGTCGCGGCGCTGCAGCGATTTTGTTTGCTGGTTTTGAATCTCAATGAATTTGTCTATTTAGACTAATCTTGGAGTAGAGTCGTATGTATCTTGCCCCGAACCGTCATCCTAGAAACACGTTTTGTGGTCGTTTGGCACGCCGCGAGTTGCTGCACCAGGTTGGGGGCGGGTTTACTTCTTTGGCGCTGAGTGGCCTGATGTCGACCGATGGATTCTTGCGGTCGCAGGCAGTGGCCGCAGATGGCGCGACGCCGTGGCAGAATCCGTTGGCAGTTAAGAGTCCTCCGCTACCGGCCAAGGCCAAGAACGTCATCTTCTTGTTCATGTACGGCGGCCCCAGTCATGTTGATACGTTTGATTACAAACCCGAGATGTACGATTTGGATGGCAAGACGGTCAAGATCAAGACATTTGGTCGGGGCGGTCGTAAAGATGGCGGGCGTGTCGTTGGCCCCAAGTGGAAATTCAAACAGTACGGTGAGTGTGGGAAATGGGTCAGTGACCTCTTTCCCCACCTAGGTGGACAGGTCGACAAGATTGCCTTCCTACATTCGATGATCGCAGATTCGCCTATTCATGGATCAGCGATGTTGATGATGAATTCGGGCAGCGTGCTCAGCGGTCGACCCTCACTCGGGTCCTGGGTGAATTATGGACTGGGGACCGAGAACGAAAATCTGCCCGGGTATGTTGTGATGCTCGATCCGACAGGGGGCCCAATTAGCGGCGCCAAGAACTGGACGAGTGGCTACATGCCGGCTTCTTACCAGGGTGTTGTTTTTAATGCGACCGGAACGACGATCTTGGATTTGAAGAATCACCGTGGCGCAAGTCGCCAAGAGCAACGCTTGCTCATCGACCGCTTACGCAGCTTCAATGATCGCCACTTGGAAAACCGCCAGGACAACACTGCGCTGTCAGCTCGAATTGCCAGTTACGAACTGGCGTTTCGGATGCAATCGAGTGTGCCTGAAACGGTCGCCTTTGAGAATGAGCCGGAACACATCCACCAACTGTACGGTTTGAATCAGAAACGGACTGCTGATTTTGGTCGCAAGTGCCTGCTTGCGCGCCGGCTCGTGGAAAGAGGTGTCCGCTTCATCCAGATCTACTCCGGTGGTAACCACAATGACGCCAACTGGGATGCCCACGGTGATCTGGTCAAGAATCATAATTACCACGCGGGGAATACCGATTTGCCGATCGCTGGGCTGCTCGCGGACCTGGAACAGCGCGGTCTGCTCGATGAGACGCTGATCATCTGGGGTGGCGAGTTCGGTCGCCAGCCGACCGCCGAATACGCGAAGGGAACGGGGCGCGATCATAACTCTTTCGGGTTTACGATGTGGCTTGCGGGAGGCGGTATCAAGGGTGGTATGAGTCTGGGAACAACAGACGAACTCGGCAGCGCGGCGGTTGAAGAGCCGTTGCACGTCAAACGACTACACGCAACCGTATTGCGACAACTTGGTTTTGACCCCAATGCACTGTCGTACTTTTACCGAGGCCTCGATCAGCGTCTCGTGGGGCCCGAGGGGGCGGAGCCGATCCACCAGCTCATTTCCTGAGCGCACTCCGCTACCGTGAACAGACATGCTTGGCCGACGGCCAAGTGGGGGCACGCGCCGTGGGCACTGCCGTACTTCTAGAGAAGTTCCGGAATGGGGCGACCGCCTTCGGTGACAATTGGCGTGGGGCGTCCTCGTGGATCGATCCAGTGGGAGTTCAGGTCGATATCCAAGTGACGAAACGTCGTCGCAGCCAGATCCTGGGGCCGGACTCGTCCGCTACGGATTTCCGCTCCGCGGTCATCACTACTGCCGACAATTTGTCCGGTTGGCAGCCCGCCGCCGGAAACCACCATCGACATGACATTGGTCCAGTGGTGACGTCCCGCCTGCTCATTGATGACGGGAGTACGCCCGAACTCTCCCATCATCAAAACCAAGGTCTGGTCGAGAAGGCCGCGTTGCTTGAGATCGCCGATTAATGCGTAGAGCGCGCGATCGACACGTGGCAATAACGGTTTGAGTCCCTTTTCAATGCCCCCCCAGCGTACATCGTCACCGTGATGATCAAAGTACCCCCAGGCTCCACTTACCAACACAAAACTGGCTCCGGACTCAACGAGACGGCGTGCCAACAACGCTTTTTCGCCAACGCTGGAACGTCCGTACTGGTCGCGTAACTGAGAGGACTCCTGGTCCAGGTCAAACGCTTGTTGCACCTGGCCGGAGACGACCATTTCATACGCCTGTTGGGTCAATCGATCAGTTGTCTGAGTCTGACCCAGGTCGCGGCGCAGCCGCTCAAATTCGCGCCGCAGAGTATTGCGGTCACCTAGTCGCGTGACTTCGATTCCCTGCGGAAGATTGAATTTCCCGGCCAGCTCGAGGCCTTTGACCGGATCGTGCCGGGACCCCAGCAAGCCCGCGCCGTACACGTCCGACGTCCACAATCGAGCCAGTCCGATAAAAGCCGGCATATGGGGACTGTTCGATCCCCGAAAACGCGAGACGACCGAACCCATAGACGGGTACCCTCCGCCATCGCGACCATCGTTGGTACGTCGTGCCAGTGGATTCCCAGCCTGCATCGTAATGGGTGTGTGGTTGCTGGCGGAACAATCGACCCCGCGCAGGATCGATAGTTGATCGGCGATGGAGGCTTGCAGCGGCAGGTGTTCTGAAAACTGGATGCCGGGTAAGGCCGTGGAAATGGGAGAAAAAGGGCCGCGAACTTCGACGGGCGCGTGCGGTTTCGGATCCCACATATCAAGTTGACTGGGGCCGCCAGATAACCAAAACAGAATGACTGCCTTGCGGTTGCTGGAGTTTACTGGCTGGCGGTTTGCGAAGGCCGCCGGCAAAGCCGAACCACTCAGACCGGCCATGCTGGTTTGCAGAAACCAGCGACGAGCTCCAATTCGGATCGCGGTAGGGTCTGCGGGCCTGCCCGCTGGGTAGGTGGTCGCTGCGCGATGTCCGACAGTGTTGTGGTGTGGCACGAACAGTTCCTTTACTGGAGAAACGTGACCGGTCGCAAGCAACGCAACACAATTACTATAGCACCCGCGGCTGAGGAGAACCACACGAACCGTGTTTGTAGTGACCGTTTGCCCGCGGTACCGCTCCCCCCCCGCCGCAGGCCTGCTGCCCTTTGCGTTCCCATCGGTTCGGGCGATCGTGGTTCATCAGCCTGAGTGGTTTGAAACGGGTGCTAAAAGGAGTCGACGAACAGCCAGACGATGCGTCCGACCTTCCTTTCATTCCCACTTTGGCAGCTGTGCCGAAGAGGTACCCATGAGATTCTTCTGCCGCGCCAGCAGTGGGATGTTCTCTCCCTGGGGGAGCGGCGTTATTATTGCGTGCGGAACACCCTTGCTCGGCGAACGGAGATAGCCTCTGGCTTGCTGTCAGGCAGGAATTGACACGCTCTGTGTTTTCAGGAGCTGACCATGCTTAATAAAATCTCGACACTCATCCGTTGGAATGGCGTTAAGCGAGGCTGGTGCAATACGCGCCTAATCCTGATTAGTTTCCTGGTTGTCTTGAGTGCGCGCTGGTTGTCTTCACAGAGCTTTGCGCAGGGGACCAAGGCGGATTACGAGCGGGCGCGGACACTTTCACAAAGGTCACGTGACCTGGTGTTTCGTACAGCCGTGACACCACATTGGATTACTGGAAAATCACAGTTCTGGTATCGTGTCCGCAGCGGTCGGGATACTCACCGTTTCATCTTTGTCGATGCTGAGCACGCCACTCGTCGAGACGCGTTTGACCATCGACGATTGGCGACGGCACTGGCGGCCGCCGTGTCGCGGGACGTTTCTCATGAGCGTTTGCCATTTCAGTCAATGACCTATGCTCCGTCAGGTGCAGCGATCGATTTTGCGGCGTTTGGTCGGCGCTGGCGCTGTGACCTGGAGACCTACCAGTTGTCGCCGCGTGAGCCCGCGAAATCGGACAATCTGTCCACGGTAAAAGTGCTCCAGAAACGGCGTTCATCCCGCAATGGCGGTGGTGAAACTTCAGTGCGATTTGTCAATCGTACGGATGAGCGTTTGAAGTTGTTCTGGCTTGACACGGAGGGGCGTCGGCGTCCTTACGGAACAATCGCTGCGGCTGCGCGGCGGGACCAGCACACCTACGCTGGCCATGTTTGGCTGGTCGTGAATGAGGCAGGCCGCGTGCGCGGTATCTTTGCGGCTGTAGAGGAAGAAGGTACCGCTGTAATTGATGGTAGCTTCCAGCTGAAGGTGGCAAATCGGCCAGTGTCGCGGCCTCCACCACCTGGACAATCCCCCGATGGACGTTGGCAGGCTCGTATTGAGCAACACAATCTGACCTTGCGCGACAACGAAACGGATGAGCAAATTGTGTTGACGGATACGGGAACTCTTGAGGATCCCTTTGTATCTCGTTTTGCTTGGTCCCCGAATTCGCGGTATCTGGTTACCGTACAACAACGTGTCGGGGATCAGCGCGAAGTTCACTTGATTGAAAGCGCCCCAGAGGATCAATTGCAACCGCGCTTGCACTCTTTTCGGTATGCCAAGCCTGGAGATCGGATGCCGTTGCCACGGGTGCGATTGTTCGATGTGCTGCACCGCAAACAGGTACCTGTGGATGAGAGTTTGTTTGCCAACCCGTGGAGTATCGATGACTTCCATTGGTCTCCGGATACACAGCGGTTTACCTTCCTCTACAACCAGCGTGGTCATCAGGTGCTGCGGGTTGTCTCCATCGAAGTTGCCACCGGTCAGACCAGGGCATTGATCTCTGAAGAGAGCGCCACGTTTATCGACTATGCCTACAAACAGTTCACGCATTACCTGGATGAAACGGCTGAAATCCTCTGGATGTCGGAAAGAGACGGATGGAACCATCTTTACCTGTACGACGCCGTGACCGGAGAGGTCAAGAACCGGGTGACAAAGGGACCATGGATCGTACGGGGTGTCGAGCATGTGGATCCGGAAAAGCGGCAGATCTGGTTCCGTGCCGCTGGGATGGAAGCGGATCAGGATCCCTACCACATCCACTACTGTCGGGTGAATTTCGACGGAACCGGGCTGGTCAAATTAACGGACGGAGATGGGACCCATGCCGTTCAGTTTTCCCCGGACCGCCGGTTCCTGGTGGACACCTATTCGCGGGTCGATTTGCCTCCGGTAACTGAACTGCGCAGTGCCGCGCAGGGTACGCTGATCTGTCGGCTCGAACAGGCCGATGAGACAGCCCTGGTCGATTCTGGCTGGCAGCGCCCCGAACGGTTTGTGGCCAATGGGCGGGACGGAAAGACCAAAATCTACGGTGTGATTTTTCGTCCTAGAAATTTTGCCGACAACCAAAAGTACCCAGTCATTGAGAAGATCTATGCAGGACCGCATGGGGCACATGTTCCTAAACGGTTTGCCGCATTTCATTCAGCACAAGCAATGGCGGAACTCGGGTTCATCGTCGTGCAAATTGATGGCATGGGGACCTCGCAGCGTTCCAAGGCGTTTCATGATGTTTGTTGGCAGAATCTGGCCGATGCAGGTTTCCCAGATCGCATTCTCTGGATCGAGGCTGCAGCGCAAGCTTATCCCCAGTTGGATCTGTCTCGGGTGGGGATTTATGGTGGTTCCGCGGGTGGTCAGAACACGCTTGGCGGTTTGCTCAATCACGGGGAATTTTACAAGGTGGGCGTGGCCGATTGTGGTTGCCATGACAATCGGATGGACAAGATCTGGTGGAATGAACTTTGGATGGGGTGGCCGATTGGACCTCATTACAAGGAACAATCTAATGTGCAGCGCGCGCATCAACTGCGGGGCAAGTTGCTATTAATCGTCGGCGAACTAGACCGGAATGTCGACCCAGCTTCCACAATGCAGGTCGTCGACGCACTCGTTAAGGCAGACAAAGATTTTGATCTGCTCGTGATTCCCGGTGCCGGGCACGGTGCGGCTGGAACACCTTATGGCCGGCGGCGTCAACGCGACTTTTTTGTTCGGCACCTGCTCGGTCGTGAACCGCGCAGCGAGTAAATTGAACTCCGGTGCACTAGGTGAAGTCGATTGTTGCGGGCCGGTTTAGGGCATCGATTGGGCTCGCTCAATCATCTGTAACGCTTCCAGACAGGCGTTGCGAACGTGATAGTCCTTGTGCTTGGATCCGCTTGATAAGGCTGCTGTCGCTAAAGGAGAGCCGATCTTGCCCAGCCAATCGGCGGCAAAAATCGGGAGGCCGCGACTGGGGTGTCGCAGTGCGGTTTGCAACAGGGCGAACGCTTGCGATTCGATTTCCAGACGACAGCGAGCATACGCGGCCGCGGTGCGGACCGGCAGGGAGGGGTCCTTGAGCAGCTTCTCAAAGGTAGTGAGGTTCCCCGTCGCCCGATCACCTAAGGCGGTGAGTGCCCAGAATCGCACGGCCGCGTGCTTGTCCTGGCATGCCTGCAACAGGGCATCGTCGGCCTGAGCGGCAAAACCAGGTAGGGTACGGACCGCCACCAACCGGGCGCGCAAATCGCCTTCGGCCAGCTGCTTGCCCCACTGAGCCAGTGTTTTACCAGCCAGCTGTTGAGGTACCGCGGGTACTGCCGCCGCCTTGGAGCTGGCAGGTAGGTGTAACGAGAACGCCAGCGCGAAGGCAATCGGAATCCACTGCTTGAGGTGGCGGCAAAAGAACAACACGGGAGTTCCTTTCTCTACCAGGTTGCACAGCTCTCTACGAGGTGGCGGGAGCATCGTGGTGCGGTGATCGAACTCCCACAGCTGCTAGTGTAGCCTGGATCGCGCTGGTCGTTGTACGGGTGCTGAAAAAAGTGAGTCGGACAGTTGTGCCCAGCAACGTACTACCAGTCGGTCTGCCGTATTGAAAGGGGCGACGCAAGGGTGATAGTCAGCGGGGTTGGTCGTAGGCTATTATCAGGTCACGAAAACCAATGCCAACGTTGATCGAGGAAACGCCATGAGTGCTGATGCCAGGGTTGAGGAACTAGGACTCGAACTTCCACCCGCACCGAAACCAGGTGGGGTTTACAAGCCGATCGTGATTTTTGAGAACGCCGCATATGTGTCTGGTCATGGGCCTGTAAAGCCAGACGGATCGATGCACGTAGGTCGGGTGGGTTCGGAAGTCGACCAGCAGGCTGGTTATGATTCGGCGCGGCAGACCGGGTTGGCGATTCTGGCGACGTTGCGTGCGAATCTAGGCAGCCTCGATCGCGTGAAACGCGTCATCAAGACACTGGGTATGGTTAACGCGGCGCCCGATTTTCAGAACCATCCGGCTGTGATCAATGGTTTTAGTGACCTGATGGCCGAGGTATTTGGCGAGGAGAATGGTGTGGGTGCTCGTAGCGCTGTCGGTATGGGATCGCTCCCCGGCAACATTTCCACTGAAGTGGAAGTGATCTTCGAGTTACACGCTTGACAGGCTGACGGCATTCTGAAGATTTGCTGGCCTTGCCAGTCCGCGCTCGTCGCCGTGCTGGTCAGTGGTTGTAGATGAACCGCCGGGTGTTCAACAGTGCCCACAGGATGTCTTCGATCGCGGCGCGGCGCGAGTCCGAGATCTTGAATGCCTGGAGCATCAATTTGGTCTCGGACTGACTGGGTAGCCGTGACAAGGTGGTCAGATAAAGTGATTCGACCACTTCGGCGGGTGTTTGCCGAGTGGCGGCGAGTTGCCCGGCCAGGCCATCGGGGTGTTGGAGTTTCTTTAATACTTCGGGGGAGTTCATCAGGTGCAAAGCTTGCGCGATACTGGGTTCGTTGCCACGTTCGCACTCGCAGACCGACAGGCGCGCGGGACGCCCAAAGATCTTGAAAAAATACGAGGGCATACGGTTGTCCCAGATGTCGACTGCTCGATACCCCAGTGGCCAGCCGTTGAACGACTCGGCGACCCCCGTGGCCTGGCAGAGCGCGTCCAGCAGGATCTCTGCGGGTAGTGCTTTGTAGGCGGCGTGTGAGTAGGCCTGTTCATCGCGCTGGTTGCTGGTATTGGGAACGGAAGTCAACTGGTAACAACGCGAGTTGAGTAGCGTTCGCGTAAATGCCCGCAAATCATATTTCACCTCGACAAGGTGATCGCTGAGCGCGGCGAGCAAGGGTTCGTTGGTAGCCGGGTTGGTGGCTCGCATGTCATCGACTGGTTCGACCAGGCCACGCCCGAAATAGTGCGCCCAAAGTCGATTCGCGATCATGCGCGTGAAGAATGGATTCTTTGGATCAGTCAACCAACCGGCGAGGACTTCCCGGCGGTCAGTGGCGACGTGCTCTGACGCCGGAGGACCTCCCAGTCCAGCCGCCGGGACGGGCTCACCCGAGCGTGGGTGTTTTAGATCGCTGCCGCCACTGGAAGAGACAAGCTGTCCGCCAGTAGGAAGTCCCTTGCGGCTGACGCCTGTGAACAGACCGGCAAAGGCGAAGTAATCTTGTTGAGACCACTTTTCAAACGGGTGATGGTGACACTCAGCACATTCGATGCGCACGCCGAGGAATACCTGGCTAACGGATCGTGCCAATTGTTGTGGGTCGGACAACGCTTGATAGAAGGCGGCTGGAGTTTCAGAAACGGTGCTGCCACGCACGGTGAGAATATCCCGCACGAATGCGTCGTAAGGACGATTCTCTACCAGCTGTTTCCGCAACCAGCGGGTGAAGGCGACGGCTCCCTGGGGAGTGATCTTGTCTTTGTCAACACGTAGGATGTCGGACCATCGCATTGTCCAGTAATCAGCGTAAGCCGGCTGTTCGAGGAGCTCATCGATGATACGACTGCGTTTGTGGGGGTTCGTATCCTTGAGAAAACGCCGCGCTGTTTCACGCGTGGGCAGTCTGCCGGTTACATCCAGGTAGACACGGCGGAGAAACATCCCGTCGTCTGCCAGGTCACTTGGTTCCAGGCCCAGTTCGACCAGTTTGTCCCATACCAAGCGGTCAATAAAGTTGTGCTCGGCGGGGCGCTGGACGGCAACTCCCTGTTGGGGCAAGGTAATCCGAGCTACGGTCACATGTCCCATATAGCGCACCAGAATCGCTGCTTCGCCGGCCACGTCGCTGGCCTGAATCAGGCCGTCGGTGTTGACCTCGGCAATCGGTGGAGCGTTGGAATCAAATTCGGCTTCCGCAGTCACGCAGAACTGATTTCCAGCGATGTCCACCGCCGTGACTTGGAGTTGTTGTGACGCGCGTGGTTGCAGGACAAGATTTGCCGGCTCCACAACAATTTTTTCCAGCGGACGATGTTCCGTTTGATCCAGCGTGGCGCCTTCACCGATCCAGCGCGCGAGGCGCTGATACCACAAGCTGTCATGATGAATGCGTTGGCCACCCCCATGAGGCATTTGTGCGCTGCTCTTGAGTAGAAGCAAGCTCTGTGCCGGTGCGGTTAGGGTGACCCGTCGTCCTCGACTCTCTTTGATGAGCGCCGTATGGTCTGCCAGTGGATCAAATCCGAAAACGCTCAATTTGAACCCGTTTTGCCCCTCGGCTTTCCCATGGCAGCCCCCCGAGTTGCAGCCGGCTTTCGTCAGAATGGGGAGGATCTCTCCCCGAAAGGAAACGGGCGTCGGCTGCTTGAGGTGACGTACCTCAACGGGAACGATGCGCAGTTCGTCGCGGACCCGAATACGTAACTCGGTGGTTCCTTCAGAGAGGGGATGAATGGCCCCACGATCATCGACGGAGGCGATCTTTGCATCGCCTATCGTGTACTCCGCCTGTCGCGTCAGGTCGCTGGTGGAGCGGGGCGGGGTGACAAGCGTCACCAGTAACTGCTGGGATGCCTCAGGTGATTCCAACAGGACACGCGCCGGCAGGACACGCAATTCCTGCGCAATAACCTTGCCGCTGAAACCCGTTGCGCTGAAACCCGTAGCGCTGAAACCCGTAGCGCTGAGCGCGCAGAGCGTCAAAGTGGCTGTCCAGAGCGGATGCTGCCGCATTGTTGATTGCCCTCTCGCCAACTGCCAGCAGATTTTTCAAGGACGAACTACCCCTAATATAATTCTTCCGCGACGTACTGGCCATGGCGGATGATGGGGCCGGTCGGTGGTAGTCAGCGGAAAATCGGCTCTAGCGGTACCGGCTGGTTGGCAGCTGGCTGTGTTGAGACGCCGTGCCGAGAGGCGGAAACCGCCGCGAGAGTATCAGAGGCGTGCCAGTGTGGCGTACAACAAAAAGGCAAACCACAACAAGAAGCAGCCAATACTGAACGCCAACAGTGGACGCTGTGGACGTGGCGGATTAACGGGGTCCGGTGCGTCGCCGATAGGGGTGACGTCGGTTTGCTTGGTTTGACGAGAAACGGGTCTGTTTCTCGGGCGTGCTTTCCGCCGTCCCATGACGTAATTGATTCCAGGGCGTGGTTGATTCCAGGGCGCGTCGTTAGTTCCAGGACGCAGGCGGTCTCCCGCGCGCTTCATTCTGGCATGGTAAAACGAAAACTCTGATTCAACGCGGTGTCGAACGAATAGACATCATCGAAGTCTTCACGGCGATCTTCCGCGGACTTCTTCATGCGGCCAATACGGATCAAATTGTACACGATTTCGCCAAAGTCACTCGTCTCAAATACACCCCAGCTATTGAGCACGGCTTGGGCAAGCAGGCCGTATTGCTGAAGTGCATAGAGGCGAATCACATCGCATAATTGTTGTCCGGTCAAATGAGACTCGGATGATTCAGTATCCGCGGGCTCTTCCTTCCGGGCTTCTTGCGCGTAATTCAAGGCTTCGCCGACGAATTGATAAGCCTCCGCCTTGTAACGTTGGTCATCGCGTAACAGCTGAATGAATTCAATGGGAAAAGAAGACATTTGCGGACGAAATCAAGGATTGCTGGCGGAGGAGTTCGGTTTGTCACTTTGGTCGTTTTCGGAACGCTCGGCCGTACCACTGCGCTGGGAGGCCCGGCGCGACGCATCACGCGTTCGGCTGCGCTCGCCAGTTCCTTTGCGAATTACGGAAAGTACTTCGCTGGAGTCGATCATGACGCGGCGGTTATCTTCACTTTGGACAAGCAGCTGTTGCGTCAAGATCTCCTGGTTGAGGACCTTTGCTCGACCCGCCGGTGTGACGATGTCAGAGCCGATGGGAGGCAGTTCCTTTTGGAGTTCTTCGTAGGTGTCAAATTCGTATCGCAGGCAGCACTTTAGCCGTCCACATCGCCCTGAGATTTTTGTCGGATCGAGGGTGGCTTTTTGCAGCTTTGCCATCCGCATCGAGACGGGCGGCATGGCGGACAGGTGCGTATTGCAACACACGGGCTTTCCACAATCTCCATAGTCGGCCAGCAGCTTCGCTTCGTCTCGCACGCCGATTTGGCGCATCTCGATGCGGGTCTGGAATTCAGCAGCCAATTGCTTGACGAGCTCGCGGAAATCGACACGTTGCTCGGCCAGATAATAAATCACGACACGTTCGCCACCGAACAGGTGTTCAATGTCGACGAGCTGCATATCCAAGTTCAATTGCTCGACATGCTTTTTGCACGTTGCCAGTTCCGCGGATTCGTTGGCCTGAATGTGCTCGAGTTCTTTTTGGTCGGCGTCAGACATCGGCCTGAGGATTTGGCCGTGCGGCGGGGATTTCAGTTGTGCGGTCGCTTGTTCGGTCGCTTCGCACAGAACCTCACCGGCGTCCATGCCTCGATTGGTGCGGACAATCACACGTCGATTGCGCGCGTAAGTAGCGCCACCGCGTGGCGACAACACACCCAGCGTCCGCATCGATCCAAATCGAACGACGTACTTTGGCATGACTACTTTGTGGTCAAAGTCTCAGCTGGTAACCGAATATGCCCAGCCGACAGTATACCGGCCATGACGGAGGCCGCAAAGCTTGCCCGATATGATCTGACAGTGCTGGACTGGGGCTGATTACGAGCCGCAATTGTTGGTTCCAGCGTGTTGTTCGGCCGCGGGGAAGCAGCCGGGCAGGTCCGTCGCATACCACTGGTCCAGCGCGGCCAGCCAATCGGCGCGCCCGCGCACTTGGGTAAAGGCATGCCGCACTGCGATTCCTTGGGGATGGAGCGCTGTGTAACGAATGCCGAATTTTCGCATCAGTGGGCCACAGCGGTCCGGTCCGTAGAGTTGTTCCGCCAGGCTGTAGTGCCGTTCCATCACCTCACGCTGTTCCAGTACCGTCGGCGCGGCTGGCAGCGGTTCGCCGTGGAGTAATGCGCGCGCCTGCTGGAAAATCCAGGGGTTGCCAATGGCGCCGCGTGCTACCGTGACTCCGTCGACACCCGTTTGCCGCATCATATCGAGACAGGCCTGAGCGGAGAACAAATCCCCACTTCCCAGGATGACCCGGTCTCCCGCATGTCGCTTGACATCTTTGAGGAAGTCCCACGAGCTGGGCCCCACGTACCGCTGTTGTACCGTGCGGCCATGCACCGTGACGGCGGCGATACCAGCGGCAAAAGCGCCGTCCAGAATGGAAAAAAAGTGGTCACGACTTTCGGCGGAATCGTCAATTCCGCGTCGCATCTTGACTGTCACTGGAATGGAGTCGGGTACCGCTTGCCTGGTCCGTTTCAGAATTTCCAGCGCGGCTGCGGGTTGACCTAAATGGAAGCCGCCACGACAACGCCCCAGGACCTTCTTCACCGGGCATCCGAAGTTGACGTCGATTACGTCGAAG
This sequence comes from Planctomycetaceae bacterium, assembly GCA_002709225.1. GTDB lineage: Bacteria > Planctomycetota > Planctomycetia > Pirellulales > Pirellulaceae > UBA9264. The sequence continues at coordinate 9,734 of PAQH01000043.1, read as the reverse complement.
CCGGCCTTCACCAGACGCAACGCACCGGCCGTAAACTGCTCGGGTTCGGCTCCCATCAACTGCCCACCAACCGGATGTTCGTCATCGCTGATATAGAGGAAATGACGGTTCTTGTGACGCGGTTTGACTTCGACCAGGAAACGATCGAGCATCACCTCGCAGAGGGCATAGGCGGCGCCGTGTTGGCGGGAGACAACGCGCATTGGCCAGTCGCTGTAGCCAGACAAGGCGGCCTGAACAACAGGAAAGCCAACGGAAACATTGCCGATATGCAACGGTTGTAAGCCGCTGCAGAGGGCATCCATAGTACGACTCGGAGTGAATGGGGGAGGTCGTAGATTTGGCGGAACAGGGCCTCCGCCAACGAGGAAAACGTGAATTCTTCTACTGAGATCATAAGTTGATTTGTGACCGCTTCCCAGTCCGGACGGCTTGCAGCTTCCCCGCGAATGTGGCAGGCTGACAAGTACTTCATTTCTTTGCTCGAGGAGTATGATTGTGTCAGCTGAAGCAAAAGCCAAAGAGTTGGGCATTTCGCTCGAATCGCAAGAAGCGGGTTACCTGAATCTCTGTATTCGATCGGGAAATTTGTTGNTCACCTCAGGTCATACAAGCGACTTGAAGGGGGTTTTGGGAAAAGACCTGACGGTCGAGCAGGGCTACGAGGCGGCCAAGGATTGCGCGGAGAAGATCCTCCGGTCCGTTCACAACGCGCATGGCACACTCGATAATCTTCGCGTGCTGAAGTTGTTGGGTTGCGTTTACTCTGCTCCCGATTTCACCGACCAGCACTTGGTCATCAACGGGGCATCCGATCTGCTGCACACGCTGTACGGCAAAGACGGAGATGGCTTCCACGCGCGGAGCGCTCTTGGATTTGCAGCGTTGCCCACCGGTGCGGCGGTGGAAGTCGAGGCGATCTTCGAGATTCAATCGTAGGTCTCCGTTCTGCTTGCGGCCCATGCCCAGTCTGCCGCGGCCGTGGCAACAACGGCGGCACTGGTACATAATGGAGGGGAGCGTCAGCCCGGGCCAGCTGGGCTGACGACCAGCCCCCGTGTACCTTTGTTCTGGGCCGCGCGATGAAATATCGGTCGAGTCTTGTCATCCAGTGTCTTGCAGTGTGGGCGTTAGTCGGAGGTGGGATTTTGGCTGCGGCAGCCCCAGCCGACAAAGCTGGGCTTGATTTTTTCGAGGCCAAGATTCGCCCCGTATTGGTACGCCACTGCTATCAATGCCATTCCGCGAAGGCTGCCGCCACGAAGATGCTCAAGGGGGGCTTGCAGGTCGACACGCGCGCGGGGCTGCTACGAGGCGGGGAGACCGGTCCGGCACTGATCGCGGGCCAGCCAGCGCAGAGTCTGCTGGTCGCCGCATTGAAACACGACGGGCTGGAAATGCCACCCAAGAGTCGGTTGCCCGCCTCGGTTGTCGTCGATTTTGAAAAGTGGATTCGTATGGGGGCGCCCGATCCGCGCGAAGGGGCGTCGGTTGAGACCACGGGAACCGATCTCGAAGCAGGACGCCAACACTGGGCGTTCCAGCCGTTGGCTGCCGCCGCGCCACCGCAGGTACAGGACAACGGTTGGATCCGCAATGATGTGGATCGTTTCATTCGAGCTCGCCAGCAAACAGCGGGTGTGACTGCCAACCCACGGGCGCCGTCATTGACACTTTTGCGACGCTTACACTTCAACGTGATTGGCTTGCCTCCTTCACCTGAGGAGATACAGCAGTTTACCCGTGCTGCGGAAGAGGATTTTGAGGCAGCGTACCAGGCGGCCGTCGAACGCCTGCTCGGGAGCGGGCATTACGGTGAGCGCTGGGGACGCCATTGGCTTGATCTGGCGCGGTTCGCCGAAAGTAACGGCTATGCGTTCGACCAGGACCGGGCCAATGCGTTTCAATACCGCGACTTTGTGATCCGGGCGCTCAATGATGACATGCCGTACGATCAGTTTGTGCGGTTGCAGTTGGCCGGAGACCTATTGGCCGACAAGGAAGCGGGTACCAACGCAGCGGCCCGGCGGGCTTTGGACGCGGTGGCGGCGACCGGCTTCCTGGTAGCGGGGCCGTTCACGACCCAGCAGACGCAGAAAGAACGGGAACGCAGCCGTTACGAACAGCTCGATGACATTGTCCACACATTGGGTACGTCATTGCTGGGGCTGACCGTTGGCTGTGCCAGATGCCACAGCCATAAGTACGATCCTTTGCCGCAGAATGACTACTACCGGTTTGTCTCCTGCTTTAAAGAGGTGGGGTTTGGCGATACCGGCATCAACCTCCAGAGCGAGGAGTTTCAGGCGGCCCAGGCGGCCTATGATGCCGCGCATGCTCCCTTAATCGCGGCCCAGGAAAAATGGGAGCAGGACCATCTCGGTGAGCGTTTCTCCGCCTGGCTCGCGGACCGCCCCGAGCAACCACCGGTTCCGCAGTTAGAAGTCTGGCACCATGTGGGGCCCTTTGCTGCGGCAGATTTCAATCAAGCGTACGACCAAGACTGGGGGCCGGAAAAGAACGTTGATCTGAAGCAGACGTTCTCAGAGGAAAAACTCAGTTGGCAACCCCAGCCGGATTGGGTTGACGCGCAGGTCCACAATACGCTCCAGGGCGAGAATGCCGCGAATTATTTGTTTCGGGTCGTCGAGTCGCCCAGTCCCCTGTCGCTGGCGTTGTCGCTGGGGGCGGACGATGCGGTCAAAGTCTGGGTCAATGGGCAACAGGTGCTGGCCAAAAAAACCATGGGGGCGGCCAAAGCCGACCAACACAAGCTGAACATTCCCCTCAAGCTGGGGCGCAACGAAGTGTTGCTGAAAATTGTCAACGCGGGGGGTGGTTCCGCATTTTATTTCAGCCTGGCGCCTGGTTTGCCCGCCAAGGAAGTGGTCGCGGCATTCAAACTGCCCAATGAAAAGTGGACCGAGAAGCAATCCATGCTGGTGCGTAACTGGTACCGCACGACCGATGCCCAGTGGGTGGGTTTGAACACGGCGGTTGTGGAACACCAGAAGTCCGCCCCGAAACCGAACTTGACGCAGGTCTATGCCGTTCGTGAGAAGGGGACGAGTTATCAATTTGGCAGTGATACGTTCAAGGTTTACTTCCTGGCACGGGGGAACGCGGATAACAAGCAGGGGGAGGCGCCCGCCGGCTTTCTACGCGTTTTGATGTCACCGGGCGAAGATGAACAACAGTGGTTGAAACCCAGCGAGACCGCGGTCGCCCCACGTGTTGCCGCGGCGCGGTGGTTAACCGACGTGGAGCAGGGTGCGGGGCATTTGTTGGCCCGCGTGATTGTCAACCGCCTCTGGCACTTTCACTTCGGCCGCGGTATTGTCACGACGCCGAGTGATTTTGGCACGCGTGGTGAGCTGCCGACACACCCCCGGCTGCTCGACTGGTTGGCCAGCGAGTTGATTCGGGGCCAGTGGAAGCTCAAGCCGATTCACCGACTGATTCTCACCAGCCAAACCTGGATGCAGGCCAGTGGTCGCCTGGCAGAAAGCGAACAGCTTGATCCGGAAAACCGCCTTTGGTGGCGGCGCGGGGCGCGGCGACTCGATGCCGAGCTGATTCGCGACAGTCTCTTGGCCGTGAGTGGTCGGCTCGATCGTAAGATGTTTGGTAAGGGATCGCTGGATCAGAAGACGCCGCGCCGCAGCGTCTATTTGACGGTCAAGCGTGGGCAGTTGATTCCGATTCTGCAGTTGTTCGACGCGCCCGATGCCATGCAGGGTGTGGGGCAGCGCAACCAGAGTACCGTGGCCCCCCAGGCGCTGGCGATGCTCAACTCCCCGTTTGTGCGCGAATTGGCGGGGCATTTTGCCAAACGCATTCGACCCGATGCGAAAAGTTCGCTGGAAGCAGTCGTCGATGCGGGGTACCGTATCGCGCTGTCACGCGCGCCGGGTCCGGAAGAACGCGAGGCGATGCGGGTGTTTATTGAAAATCAGATCACGACACGGGATGGTCAGGAAGAGGCGGCTCAGCTGGCGGTCCGGGATTTTTGCCAGCTGCTGTTTTGCTGTAACGAGTTCATTTACGTCGATTAGTCCTTTTGTGCCCATGAGTCTGGTACGGAGCGAGAGCCAATCGCTTCGTCAGCAACGTTTTAGAAATTGGCCGAGGGGTTTCCCAATGCATCATATTCCGGGCTTCAATCTTTCTTCACGACGGCGTTTCCTGGAACAGGCCGGGTTGGGATGTGGCTCTTTGGCGCTGGCCAGCTTGCTCCATTCTGAAGGGGTTCTGGCCAATGAATCTCAGGGGACGAATCCGCTGGCTCCGGCGGCGCCGCATTTTCCGGCCAAGGCGAAGGCGGTCATCTGGCTGTTTCAAACAGGGAGTCCATCGCAGGTGGATACCTTTGACTACAAGCCCGAGCTGCAGAAACGCAATGGCCAGCAACTGGCCGGGGCGGATCCCAAAACCGGGTTTTTCACGACCAGTGGAAAATGCCTCAGATCGCCTTTCAAGTTCAAGCAATACGGCCAGAGTGGTGCCTGGATCTCGGAAATTTTTCCGCATGTTTCTCAGCACGCCGACGAGATTGCCTTTGTTTACTCTTGCTTCTCCCAGTCGAATAATCACACGCCGGCAATGCTGGAGTTAAATTCCGGTTTTATTCGTCAGGGCTTTCCCAGCCTGGGCAGTTGGCTGACCTATGGCCTGGGCAGCGAGAACACGAACCTGCCTGCCTACGTGGTGATGCATGGAAAGAAGCCACGTGGAGGAGACCCTGTCTGGTCGTCCGGTTTTTTACCGAGTGTGTACCAGGCGACCGCTTTGGATCCACGTCAGGCCACGCCCATCAATAACCTCGCGCGCCCCACTGAATTGACAGATCGACAGCAGCGCTCGCTGCTCGACGCGCTGCAAATCGCCAATCGCCGTCATGCCAGCACGCGTCCCTTTGACCGCGATTTGTCCGCGCGGCTGGAATCATTTGAACTGGCCTACCGGATGCAAGTAGCGGCTCCCGAAGCGTTTGACATCAACCGCGAGACGGCGGCGACGCAGCGTGCCTACGGTCTGGAACGCAGTGCATCGAAAGACTACGGGCGACAATGCTTGATCGCGCGACGGTTGATCGAGCGCGGGGTGCGGTTTGTCCAGGTCTTCGCCGACGTGGCCAAGACACCGGGTGGTGGCGTCAACGACGTGCCCTGGGACGCGCACAGTGACATCTCCCAGAACCACGGCACCTGCGCGGCCTCGGTGGACCAGCCCACCGGGGCGCTGTTGTCCGACCTCAAGCGGCGGGGTCTGCTCCAGGATACCCTGGTGATTTACGGCGGCGAGTTCGGCCGGACTTCCGATTCCCAGGGTTCCAAGGGACGTGATCACAATCCCAATGCCTTTACCACCTGGTTCGCCGGTGGGGGAATCAAGGGGGGGGTGCAGTATGGCGCCTCCGATGAGTTTGGGTACAAGGCCACCGAAAACCGTGTTGCCGCCCATGATCTGCATGCGACGATCCTCAAGTTGATGGGTTTTGATCACGAGCGGCTGACCTACCGCTTCAATGGACGTGATTTCCGCCTGACTGACGTGGCGGGCGAAGTGGTGGAGGAACTGATCGCCTGATGCGTCGAGGGGCTTGGCCGTACCGCAACAGGAAATCAGCGGCCAGAATTGTCCACAGCGAGGCAGGACCGGTTGCAGCCTGTTCTTTCGCCTGATTTTGCCTGCCCGTTGACGGTGGCCGCCATGACGCTCGAACCTGAGGGGCCGTCACCCGAGTCCCCGGTTGAAGAAACATCTCAGACCCCCACGCGGTCCGCCAGACTGGGTCGTGGCCTGATCCGAGGTCGGTTGCTGGTTTGTGCAGCTGCCCTGATGTGGTCGACCAGCGGTTTCTTCAGCAAGGCAAACGTATTTGATGCATGGCCAGCCGCGCAGCGCGGACCACTGCTGGTGTTTTGGCGGGCCTTGTTCGCCAGCCTGGTGCTGCTGCCACTGGCACGTGGTTGGCGCTGGTCGCCGCGTTTGGTTCCGATGGTCGTCGTGTTCGCACTCATGAATCTGACCTTCATGACCGCGATGACCCGGGTCGACGCGACGATGGCCATCTGGCTGCAATACACGGCCCCCATGTGGGTTTTTCTGGCCGGTGTGTGCTGGTTCAAAGAACCGGTCCAAGCGGGAGATCGCAGCATGATGGGGTTCAGCATGTTGGGAGTCGGGGTTATCTGTTATTTCGGTCTGGCAGATGCACGTCCCGAGCACATTCTGATGGGCGTGGCGTCAGGTATCTGTTTTGCCGGTGTCGTGATTTCACTGCGGCAATTGCGGGAATTTGAGTCTGCCTTTCTGGTGGCGCTGAATCACCTGGTCACGGCGATTTTGTATGCGCCCTATGCCCTCAGCCAGGAGTACTGGCCGGCAGGGAACCAATGGGCTTACCTGATCGGTTTTGGTATGTTCCAGATCGGCTTGCCGTACGTTATTTTCGCCCGTGGCTTGCGGACTGTGACAGGACACGAATCCTCCTTTCTGACACTGCTGGAACCGCTGCTGGTACCGGTCTGGGTCTATTTGGCGTGGGGGGATATGCCGACCGGGTCCACGCTTGCCGGGGGAGGTTTGATTTTGACAGGGTTGGCGCTGCGCTACTGGCCGCGCGGGGTGTCGGCGTCCTGAATGAGTTACTGGCAGTCTTCAAGGGCGTTCCAGTTCGGCATAGATGACCGCTTTGTCCACCCGTTCGTTTCCGATCGGTTCGCGCAGCAACAGCAATACCACGTGCCGCACACGTTGCCCGGGCGGGTGTTGGCGATCCCATCGAGCCGCCAGGAATTCGGCGGTTGGCAAGCGAAACGCGGCTTTACCAGGCCGTCTCAATTCGGTGACGAAGAGCGCCCATCGTCGCGGTGGGAAGGCTGGCTGCAGTTCGCGCAGGTCCTCGCTGGGAGGACTGTTACGCAGCAGGTCGAGCTCCCTGCCGTCCTCCAGTTCCGCAAATGCCAGCAGGCGGCAGTCCGGCCCGCCGGCCCGCCGAAACATGTCCCAGCGTTGATCGAGTGCTGCCAGTTGGACCAGCCGGTGCATCGGGGCGGGGATCGGTTCGTGGGCGAGTTCCCAGCGGGCCGCCAAGTCCCCCACGTTAAACAGCACCACGATGGCCAGCAGCAGTCCGCAGAGGAGGGTTGCAACCCGTTGCCCGTAGGACGGTACCGTGGGCTTCGTCTGCGCGTCGCGGCGGGAGTGCGCGGCCCAGTCGCCCAGCGCCTGCCAGCACTCGGTCGGTACAAAGAGGGTCAGGGCAACCCAGCAGGAGTAGGAAAACAGGTCGACATGCATGGTCCATTCGATCCCCAGGTGCATCCCCGCAAGTGCCGCGACGGTGAACCCGCGGACCCATGGCCGTTTCCAGGGACAGAACAACAGCCAGGGGCCCAGTAGTTCCAGAGCGAGTGTGAGCCAGGTGCCCCAGCGTAGGACCAGCGGGTAGTCGAGTAACCACTGACCCCAGGTCGTTGCGTAAAGACGCAGCGAGAGTACGTCGGCGAGTGCCTCACCTTGCAGCCAGTGCGGGTTCCATTTCAACAGGCCTGTCCACTGGTACATCAGGCAGAGTTGCAGCAGGGCGGCTACCGAGGCGACCGAACAGATGCCGGGGCGTGGTGCTTTGCGGCTGTTCCGTGCGTCAAGCGACCAGCGTTCACCCAGTGGCAGGAACAGGCCCCACAGGAGCATCATCCGCAAGAGCACGTCACCCCCATTGGTCACCAGGGGAGAGCGGGCGTGCAGCGAGGCCAGCAACAACCAGCAACCGACCGCGACCAACCGGGTACGCCATCCCAGGATCAAGGCCACCGCCAGACCGGCCGCCATCAGCAGCAGGCAGGCCTGAAAGGCCGTGGCCTCGCTCAGCAGGTGGAAAGACCAGGCTCCCGGGTACTGTTCCTGCAGGAACTCCCGTACGACCTGTACCGGCTGGACACCGCCTGCTCCGTAGAGGCCGTCCAGGTCGATCAGCCGTCCCGTCAGATCGCCCAGCAGGAGGATGCCCAGCGCCATGCGAAAGAGGGCCAACGACCGCGTGTCGATTGACCAGAGTTCGCTCATCTTGTGCCGCAGTCGGCCTGGGAATGCCATGGCAGGACCTCCGCCGCCGCGGGGGAGACGGCGGACCGCAGGTAGCAGCGCGCGGGCAGTCGCCCATGGGCGCTGGGTCAAATGGGGATAAAATGAGAGGGGTTTGGTGGTCGTTTCCTTAGCGAGACACTTCGTGCCAGAGATTAAAATCGGCATTCAGTTGGCCAGTCTGCGACTGCCATTCAAGAAAGCGCTTCAGATGGCCGCTCGATTGGGCGCGTGCGCCGTTGAAATCGATGCCCGTCGGGAAATCCAGGTCGGTCAATTGTCACAATCGGGCATTCGGCAGATTCGGAAAATGCTGGAGGACTTCAATCTGCGGGTCAGTGCGCTGACCTTTCAGACCCGCCGTGGTTACGGTGTGGCCGAAGATCTGGAACGCCGCCTGGAGGCGACGCGCCAGGCGATGACCGTCGCCTATGCGCTGGGTGCACCGGTCGTGGTCAACCAGATCGGCCAGGTCCCCAGCGAGTCCGGTGACCTGCAGTGGGATCTGCTGGTCGACAGTTTGACCTCCTTGGGAAAGCACGGTGAGCGCGCCGGCGCGCTGCTGGCGGCTCGTACAGGCTCGGAGGAGGGTGGCGATCTGAAGCGTCTGCTGGACGCCTTGCCGGCCGGTGTGGTGGGGGTCGATTTTGATCCGGGTCAGTTGATGATCCATGGGTTTTCCCCCAGTGCTGCGATCGCCGACCTGGCGCCGCAGGTATTGCATGTCCATGTGCGGGACGCCATGCGCGATCTGGCCCGCGGCCGCGGACTGGAGGTGCCCGTCGGTAGTGGCGCGGTCGACCTGGCGGAGATTTTCGGCATCCTGGACGAACGGGGCTACCGCGGTGACTTCACGTTGCAGCGCGACGAGTCAGGCGATCCGGTCGGTGACATGAGCGCGGCGGTCAGCTATCTCCGCGCACTCTGATACGGGCTGCTGGGTTGTTACCGCGGCGTTGTTACCGCTTCAGCAGCCGCTGATTCAGGAAGCGGCCAGTTCCGCCAGGACGGCCAGTTTGGCATCGCTCAGGTAACCGTAACGGTTGATCCAGAATCCGTGGGGTCCGGCCTCATGGGCCGCTTCCAGGCGGCGGCGAAAGTCGTCCAGTGGCCCATAACTGTGGGCCAGCGGAATCACGGGGCAGGTGCCGGCGGCGTCCTGGGCCTGTTGGATTTTACGGAGATGCACTTCGTGGCTGCCCAGGTGCGGTTCGTCGGGATCGGGGTAGCGAACCTCGCTGAGCTCTCCCGACGCGGGGCCTGTTCCCACGTCTAGCAGGCGGAACAAAGCGGCCATCAGGGCGCTGACTGGGAGCGTGGGATTGGCCGCCCTCAGTTGCTCTGCGTAGTTGCGCAGGATCATCGACCAGTGCATGCCGTAGAGCTTGACGCTGAGTGTGTCGACATGCCGGGCAGCGCGGGCCGGATCGAGGCCTGACAGCAGCGACCAGGGTGGCGGAAACGAGGTGGCCCACAAGCGGATGGCGCCACCGCTCTCTTCCTCGAGCGTGCTGCGAAAACCGCTCAGCAGTTCTTCCACCAGGGTGTTCTTGAACGCCAGCCAATCGCCCAGGGCTGGAAACCGCACGGCCAGGCGAGCCGGCCAGCTCTCCGGATCTGCCGTGCAGGCGGCCAGGTCGGCG
>PAQH01000042.1 GCA_002709225.1 Planctomycetaceae bacterium | reverse complement strand
CACATGTAATGAAATTCCCGATTGGCGCAACATGGCCAAACGTTGCTGAATAATGCGTAAGTACAATTCCTGATTAGGAGTATATTCATCAAAAGAACTAAAAGTAAGCAAATTATTAACCTGCAAACTATCAACGACAGCGACATCAACCCCTCTTTGAGCTAATCCCAAAGCTAAATTATGGCCAATGAAACCAGCACCACCAATCACAGCAACCTTCCGACCTTCTAGTAAATCATTCATAAGACAAACTCCCGAAACCTACGAACATAAGTAATTGGAATAAACTTCAAAAAAATATTAAGAAAATCTTTGGGGCATAATTCAAAGGGTAAACCTGAGAACCAATCACTAAATTGCTTTCAATTGGATTCTATTCTAAAATTCCTATAACCAAGAGGAAAAGTGACAGGAACACGTCCAGAGTGATGTGATTGATGAATTGCAGTAATCATTTCAAAAGCAGCTCTTCCATTATATCCACAGGAGCGTGGCCTAGCTCCCGTTTCAATACAATATAGCAAATCGTCAACAGCGTTCAACCAAGGGCTATGGATCGAATAATTGATAGGGAGGTGATTCTTTGACATCAATTGAAATTCAGAATGCTGATCGATAGACCAATATTCAAACTGAAATCCATCATCAAAAACCCTAACAATGCCCATTTGACCAATAAAGTCAACCTGTGACCTATGATTCATTCCAGCAGATACATCAACAAATATACGAATACCACCTTGGGTTTCAAAAAAGCCCACCCCACCAGAATCAAAATTTTTTGGGTTACTCAACCAACCTAAACCAAATTTGACCTCATCATCAGCAAACATTAATGCTAAATCAAACATGTGGGTACCACTTCTACAAAGCCGACTTCCGCCAAGACTGATTTGAATTGCTTGGAGGTTACCTATATTCCCATCTCCGAGAAAACGCTTCAATTCGATATACCGATCGTCCCAACGCCTCTGGTGATTAATCATGAGAACTGTATTTTTCTGGTCACAAACCTCAATCATTCTATCACATTCAGCTAAACTAACCGCCATTGCTTTCTCACAGTAAACCCCTTTGACACCTAACTTAGCAGCTTCAATTGTTATTTCTGCGTGACTGGTAGCAGGTGTAGCAATACTAACAATATCAGGCCTTTCTGCCTCTAACATCTCACGATAATCACTATATACAGACTTATCCCCGCGCTTCTGACGAAAAAGCATTTGTTTTTCATCAGAACGTGTAGAACCAGCAACCAATTCTGTACGCGGGTGAGCTTCATACACGTCTGCATGGCAACATGGCTTATAAATCAAAGGATGCCTACCCCCAAGACCATCTGCCACATTACCTATCATACCAAGACCAATCACTGCTGCCTTATAGACCAAGGGAAACCCACTTTACCTTTCTCATAATACCTCTTTGATGACTTTCCTAAAACTGTCTGATATATATTGAATATCAGACAAAGTTACATGAGGTGCGACAGGTAAGGCAATCGAACAGTCGCTAATTGTAGCGGCATTATCCCACAATTCTTTCTGATAACCATACTTGTTTTTGTAATAGGTTAACCGTGGCACCGGATGCGGATAATAAATACTGGTACCAACTCCTGCTTCATTAAGGCCTCGAATAACACTATCACGATACTTTTTTAAGTCACCATGAAGAATCACACTCAAACAATAATGCGAGTTCAATTTATTCGGGTGGTCAGCATCCAAAATTGAGATGCCTCTTATACCAGATAAGCTAGCTTTCAATTGAGAGAAGTTATCCGCTCTGAGCCCAAGAATTTGGTTAATTTTGGTTAGCTGTTGACAACCTATAGCTGCCTGAATCTCGCTCATCCTAGAATTTATACCGAGGACAGTAACATCATATTTGCCAGGTACCGTCCGTTCACTATGACTTCGATCGACGCCAAAAGCACGCAACCTAGAAACTTGTTCAGCGACACCTGCATGGCGAGTAACAAACATACCCCCTTCACCTGTTGTGATATGCTTCACAGGGTAAAACGAAAAACAGCCGACATCTCCAAACAAACCAACATGTTTCCCTTCATAACAAGCACCAACTGCCAAAGCACAGTCCTCTATAACCTTTAGCTGATACTGGTCAGCGACACGGAGCACATGATCCATATCACAAGGAATACCAAGAAAGTGAACCAATCCAATTGCTTTTGTATCTGGCGTAATCGCAGCTTCGATTCTTTCGCAATCCATATTGCCAGTTTGCAGATTACAATCTACAAAAACCGGCTTTGCCCCAACGAGTTCAACTGCATGAACTGTTGCAGTATGTGTTTGCGCAGGAACAATCACCTCATCACCAAAACCAATACCCATCTGAAAATATGCAAGGTACAAAGCCGACATGCAAGAACTTACTGTCAAACAATAAGCATCTCCACCCACAAACCTAGCAAAGGCATCTTCAAATTCCTCACACTTAACTCCATGGGTTAGAATATGACCTTCTAATACCTGTTGAACTGCTGTACGTTCACCATCCGTAACCCACGGCCGGCCAAAAGGAATATTGGGAATGTCTGTCATATATACTCCACTTTATTGCATGAAATTGAATGTAACAGTCATACTGCATGCCAACATCACAAGCTCATCACATCAAGCACATTTTTATGGCTGTGACTCCAATCCGCATCATACCATTATATAATTCGAAAAAGCCGAAATCCAATAAATCATATACGCTTTGAAACATAGTAATGATAGACTGTAACGTAGACGTCTTAAATAAACCCATAGGAATTTCAACTTAATTCATTAAAATACGTAGGGCAAAAAACCCCAGAGCTACTTCATTTGATTTAAACTAAAATCCAGTATAAATCCCCACCGATATGATATCGTATGATGAGAAAAACTAATCAGGTCATCCTAGCATTCATTACAGATCACAACTACAATTAAGGAGGATACATATAAAACACATTTCTACAAATCTCACGGAGTTTCATCTGTCGCGGCATAGTAGGCAACTGTTGATATATTTGCTTCAATGAATGTTTAATCTGCGCAAATTCTACAAACATCTTGCGTCTATAAAACTCAGTCAACCTTACCACCTTAAATGGGTTTGAAAAACTCAACTCAAAATCGGCGAATAAACCTCCAATACCAAGGTAGAAGTCATAGATTTCATTAGCCATCCTCTCAGCTGCAAATTCGCCCTCTTGTGCCGTCCAGAATTCTTTCAATTTCGAAGTATCTCTAAAATCAAGCTCACCAGCATAGTAATTCTGCACGGCTTGGTATGCCTCTTCCGCTGTATGTGTCAAGTATGACACGTGATTCGTAGTTCTAAACTGCACTAATTCACTGCCCCTTTCTTGAATTGATATTGCAGGATGATTCATGGCTACTGCTTCAGACCCCGTAGTACATCCTGTGTGAATCAGAATATCGGAAGCGAGGATCCAAGGACGTACTGAATTTTGGTTACTAACCACTGCAATATTTGGATACTTTCTAGAAAACTTCGTATACGTATCTTCTTTCTCAACAGGATGAGGCCTAATCACAACCTTTCGATCTGGACTATATTGCCCGAAAATCTCAATTAACTTGAATGTAGATTCCATATCGCACGCTTCCCACTTAATATGGGCATTTTTCCGTTCTTCGTAACGCTTAATCCATTCTTTTTCCTTAGATGCCACCCTTTTTTCCGTATCCGATAAAAGCTTGGAAGATACTCTCGAATTAAGAGCTCCTAGATTTGTATTTATCAAAATGTAATTTGAGGACATCCTTTTAGTGATCTTTTCTCTTATCGGATTGTACATTGAAGAGAGTTCTGGACGAAGGAGATCTGTTCTTGGATTTCCTGTTAGACGCACATTCAGATTGGGCATTATTTGTTTGACAACTTTGAATTCAAAATCGTGGGTAGCAAGAAACAGTTGGCAATGATGACTAGCATCTGTGTGAAAGAAATCTCGAAAATCGTAATATTCTGGTGGGTAGTCACAATAATTCAATAGTTCTTCTTCCATAGCAACAACAATATGTCCAAATCGGCGCACCCGAGCCATACTGTCAGTCTGAATTTTGTTCATTCCCTTAAAAAAGAAAACTCCTGCTGGTAGACAATCCTTATTGACAGTTAAAGACCAGTGTTGCCCTAACACAACATGAAATCCCTTTTTTATTAAAAAAAGTGCTGTCAGCAACTTTGAATCTAATTCTCTCTCAGCGAGCTCAATCAATATGTAAATTACAGGATTGATCTTATGACTCAAAACGAGTTTCCTATCCTATCCAATTTGATCTATCATATCCTAATAATGCAGTTAACATATAGTTCACTTTTATTAACGTCCTACCTCTACATATTAGTCCCAATCTTTAGTAAAAACCAGATACAAGGAACCAGCCCATCCTACACAGTTGATAAAAACAGAGACTTCAGAAAGACCTATCACGATTATAACATGCAAATTATTGGGGAGAACCATGACACCACCCACAAGAACAACCTACTCGACCATACCTGAGTAATAATAAAAGCAAGCCGAGTTCGACCCATCAACCTATTCCAAGACTAAAACTAAATCCCAAAAACCAAACATATTTCTTGTATGTTGAATCCAATCCACAACCACGCATAAACACACCTGAAACAACTAGGGTTGAGGAAATCACTGTATATTCATCAGAGATGTTACACAGGCTTCTTAGACAAACTTACAAGATGATCCCACGCTTAAAGAGGACGCATATAAAATACATTCCTGCAAATTTCATACAATTTCATCTGTGGCATAGCAGGCGAGTTTTGGTATATCTGCTTCAAGATATGTTCAACTTTTGAGAGATCTACCAGCATTTTCTGCTTGTAGAAATCGGTTAATCTGACCTGTTTGAACTTGCTCGACAAACTCAGCTCGAAATCAGAAAACAATCCTCCAAAGCCAAGATAAAAGTCGTGAATCGCATCAGCTATTCGTTCGGCCGCAAAGGCTCCATCTTGTGCCGTCCAGAATTCTTTTAATTTCGAGGCATTCCTAAAATTAAGATTACCAGCATAAAAATCCTGCACTGCGTGATACGCGTCTTCAGCCGTGTGTGTTAAGTGAGACGCATGATTCGTAGTCCTAAACTGCACTAATTCACTGTCTCTTTCTTGAATTGATATCGCTGGATGATTCATCGCTACAGCCTCAGACCCCGTAGTACACCCTGTATGAACTAGAATATCAGAAGCGAGGATCCAAGGACGCGCTGAATCCCGATTATCAACCACATCAATGTTTAAATACTCTCTAGAAAACCTCGTATATGTTTCTGGTTTCTCAACAGGATGAGGCCTAATTAGAACTTTTTGATCTGGACTACGCTGCCCAAAAAGTTCAATCAATTTAAATGTAGATTTCAGATTATATGTCTCCCACGTAATAAGAGCATCTTTCCGTTTTTCATAACGCTTGCTCCATTCCTCATCTTCAATTGATACTTTCTTTTCCAGATCAGAGACAAGACTAGAGGAATGCCTCGAATTCAGAATTCCTAGATTTGTATTTATTAAAACATAATTTGAAGATATTGTTCTAGAAACCTCTTGTCTGCCCAAGTCGTATATTGACACTAGCTCAGGACGTAGAAAATCTGTTCTTGGGTTCCCCGTCAGACGCACGTTCAAATCGGGCATTATTTGTTTGACAACTCTGAATTCAAAATCGTGGGTGGCTAGGAAAAGATGACAATGGTGATTGGCATCTGCGTGAAAGAAATCTCGAAAATCATAACATTCGGGAGGTTCCATACAAAAATTCAGTAGTTCTTCCTCCATAGCAACAACAGCATGCTGAAATTGACGCACCCGAGCCATACCATCAGTTTGAATTTTATTCATTCCCTTAAAAAAGAAAACTCCTGTTGGTAGGCAATCTTTATTTTCAATTAATGCCCATTGAAAACCTACAATGACATGGAAACCTTTCTTTATTAAGAAAAGTGCTATCAGCAATTTTGAATCTAACTCTCTCTCAGCGATCTCAATCAACACATAAATTATGGGATTAATTAGTCGAGCCAAATCAAGATTCCTTATAATAAACTAACAAATTAAAATTAGAATAAACACTTAATCTCAAGAGAAAGTGACAAACTAGTAAACATTGTTCCGCTGCCTAGATTAGCCTCATATATTGAAACTTCCCAAGATATTCTAAAAACTCTATTTGAATCTATCCAACCATCGCTTAAAGCTCTCTCTGGCAACCATGGTTTTGGTTTAATTCTCTGTTTTAAACTACAAACTAGGACTGGGAAGCCCAAAGGAGATTAACTCCACACCTCTGTCTTCAAAATCCCATTAAACCTGAAACATTTTTCTCTCCAATATTAAGAATGCCAATATCAGCTAAATTGCGGTCAAAATCCACACGTGCATAAATATTTTCAATATGGCTAAAGTAATTCTCTCTACCCAAAATTGCGAAAAAGTTTTGACTCCTATTTTCTGAAGTTAAATATTCCCTAATACGCTTTTTATATATGAGCAAAAGTGTTGATTACTAAACCTTACGACCTCAGAACCATTTAATCAATTTATCCGTTATACACTTTCGCTCAAATGATACAACCCCACGTTGTCCCGCTTCAACGGATTCCTATGATCATTTTACATAACACCTGACTTATTGATCCCTACTGACGCCTATTTTCAGTTACGACCGAATTGGAATTCAACAACAACTCAATTAACTAAACAGAAACACTTCACTCTTGTCCTCAAAAACATTAACTATACAACTAATTAGTCCTACAAATCCATCTGAATTTGGGAGGGAAACGGCCTAGTTCTTAGTCCAACAAAAACTGAGAAAGCCATATGACTCCAGATGCTCGCTATTTAAGTTCATCTCTATTCTCATAAACTTTTTCAAAAGCGTCAACGACATCTTTCATATCTTCTATTTCCGCGGGAGGTCTAATAAAATCATTCATTACTATTTTGTCATTCTCAATTCTTTCAGCAACTGGGCATAAACCAGCAGCATAATCCACTTCACCAGAATAATAGGGAAGCCCAAAAAGAGTATCATTATTATATGCTATTAATTTTTGATACATCGGAAGTAGATATAATGGCTTAACAAATCCTGACCAAATCAGAGGGACATTTGCTCTATCGGGAGATGTTGGTAACTCCGCGGAAACAGCATCTATAAACTTATCTCGTTTAACTTCAACTTCATCATTATCATAGATGAATGGTTGCACATAATATACATGTCTACAATCCTTTCTGACCACCGGCGTAATAATACCTGGGAGATCCTTTAGCTTTAAAGACAAATAATCGGCATTTCTAATACGGCAATCTAGAAGCCAAGGTAGTTTCTTCAGCTGTTCCATTGCAATTGCAGCTTGGAGTTCCGTATAACGAAAATTAAAACCAAAGGTATTGACTAAATCAGAAACTCCTTTCCCTTCTACAACAGATTCACCATGATTACGGATAAGTTGAAGTTTCTCTGCCAAACGATCATCATTAGTCGTTATAACTCCACCTTCGCCAGTTTGGATATGTTTATGGCAATTTAAACTGAATACCGTCATATGTGACAGTGCCCCAACAAACTTATTTTTATAAATCGCCCCAGGTGCCTGTGCAGCATCTTCGATAACAATCAGGTTATGTTCCTCCGCAATATTCATAAGTTCATCAATATCCGCAGGGTGACCGAACAAATCTGTAACCATAATCGCTTTGGTTCTAGAAGTAATTTTGTTTCTCACTTCCACTGGATCCAAACAAAAAATATCATCAAGGATATCTGCAAACACCGGCACGCCGTTATATGCAATGATTGCCGTTGCAGTAGCAGACATGGAATAAGGGGTTACGATAACCTCATCACCTGGTCCTACATTAGCCGCACCCACAGCAGCGACGAGACCGGATGTATTTGAATTAACTGATACGGCATGCTTAGCACCAACAAAGTCAGACCAGATCCTCTCAAACTCTCTGACCTTTTCACCACCATAGAAATAAATCGGATCCCAACCTCCAAGGAATTCTGACATGACACCACTATCAAGCACCTCAATAGCAGCCTTTTTTTCCTCTTGACCAATAAAATTATGGACGGGAAACATTTTCGACCTCACAGGCTTCCCACCATTTATCGCGAGCTTTGGCATTCAAAACATTCCTTTAGCTATTCTCTTACGAACAAAATTATCTATGGAAACAGGTTAAAATAACAAATAAACAGAAAGAACCAATTCTTTTTAACTAACTGCGATCTCCCCACCTCATTTTTTAACTAAATCAGCACCACAACCAATCAATCCACCAACAGTTTGCTCTTTCCCAACTACTCCTCAACGAGAACATTAGATAAACCGCATTCGATTTCAATGTAAGAAGCACTTCATAACACCAAAGTATACAACAACACAAAACACATACACATTTCCCCTCTCAACTTAAATCTCAAAATCACCCACTTTTGACTAAACTGTTAATAGTCCAATAATCAGACACATAACCTATTTTTGATATTTATAACTACCAGAATTAATTTTATTAAGTACCTCATTCATCCTATCATCATCAATTACCTTGAAATACCGCCCATTTTTCACATATTCTGCATGTTTAAAATCATGCAGTGGATTATCAATAATCTTTTTTACTCCACGTGCCATCAACTCAAAACTATGTCTATAGACTTTTGTGCGCACATCATGATATTGATCTGATTTCTCGAACAATAAACTTTCTTGAATAAGAACAGGACCTTCATCTATATTTTTCGACATCAGATGAACTGTATTTCCAATTTTCTCGTCCAAATATATCGCCCATTCAACACATGTACAACCTCTAAAACCGGGTAAAAGCCCTGGGTGACAATTCAAAACACCAATTTTAGGAGCATTTAAAATATTTTCTTTCAGTATCCTCGGCGTACCCACATTAACCAGTAAGTCAATATTAGAGTCTTGTACAAATTTTGTAGTTGCTTTTGACGAATGATTCGAAAAGAAATAGAATGGAATACGGAAACCCTCGAATTGCCACAGAGGAATTAATGGCAACTGGCCTTGAGTTCGTTCACGCCATATAGATGCATCTTTATCATCTGATATTTTTGAGTCCATAATTACGGAGTGAATGGGAATTTCATGTCCCAGTAATCTCTCAATAACATAACCGAGAATTTCTGATGTAATTGTACTAAGTAAAGCAATCTTAAGCCGTTTCATGTATGCCTACTTTATCTTCTATCTCTATAGGTTTGGAAGCCCAAAAAAGGTAAATGGATTGAAATCTGGCATATACCTAAAATTAGTATGTGTCAGAATAAAACTTATCCCCTACCTACCAACCCTTTATACGTTCAAGAAAAGAGATGTATTCTTCGAGTTTCCCGAAAACGACCGACATAATTCAGCTTTCTTCCACTTTCACGTAAATCCATGTTTAAACCAGAGATCTCTGTTAAATACATCTTACTAGAACAAACCAGATGTTCAGTTTCGAGAATTAATTCTCCGGTCACAAGACATCGCTTCATAGCTACACCTGACTACACCCCTAGCCACAGAACCAAACCAAAAAGCCAATTCGGACCAATAGTTTTTCCCTCGGTTAATGCATTCGAAGAAATCTGAACTAAACCCGGGAAAAAAGATCTATACACCAGCTATTTTTTCTGGACGACAAAAGACCCAAATATCAAGCTATCAATACCAGTTAAAAAAAACGTACTAGCATCACTTTCTGTGGAAACAATAGGTGCTTTACTCAAATTGAAACTCGTATTGATAGCTCAGGGATTCCAGTTAGGTTTTTGAGTCCAACTAAAACCTAAAACGAAATATTTTTAAATGCTCCATACTACAATGACTCTAGGGGGCCAGTCGAATCGACTCAAAATTATAATTCTCTAAATTGAGGTAAGCTTTGCTTCTACATCTCCGCACTTTATCCATGTACTGAGCCTTCAAAAACACAAAGGGACCTTTGCCAGCAAAATCAAAGTATTTTGGAAAATCTTCCTATAAAACGATTGGATCGAAATAAGCGAGAATATTGTCGAAACTCAATACTTAAGATTGAGTTTACTCTGCAGAATCGCTAAGTGCACTCGCTAGGATTGATCGATTTCCAATAGCCCTAGGCACAAAGGGCCAATGCATTATCTCTTGAACTATTCAGAAATCTGATTTTTGGCAATTAATTCAGTCATTTAGACAGGGAATTGTAGTAGTTCAACCTTCCCCATTATCAAATACTTCAAATAAATTTATAATCCAGGACCATTAATCATGTACACCTTTGCGATATACAGACTGACTCATTTCATAAATCTTCGGATTATCTTTTAAAAGAACTAGAATATCATTTAAGGAGAAAAAAGGGTTTTGGGGATACAAAATTTCATAAATCCTTCTCAGCATGTCCAAATCCCCTTGACCATCTAAAGCAATAAAGATATCAGGATATGCATATTCAAGAGGTGGTTTCACAAAGAGCAATTTGTAACGCTCAGGATGTTCCCAAAAATAGAGTGAAACATGCTCACGATCAGACAGAGCGCCAGTCAATTTATCTACTTCCGATAGTAGTTTCGTAGCAAATATCCTAGCATCCATTCCGGCTGGATAGTGAGGTTTCTCAACACAATTTGCCACAAAATCAGCATCACTCTCTTTATATGCATCAATACTTTCCTGAATTATATCAGGGTCAAGAAAAGTACAATCTCCCGTAATTTCAACAATCACATCTGCATCTGAAGTTCTTGCCGCACAAAGTACACGCTGCAAAACATCCTCTTCACTGCCTCTAAAACATCTAATTCCAAGCTTGTCACAAAGCACCTCCAAAGGATCATCACAGGGATTCACAGTTGTCGCCAAGGTTATTCCAGATAATCCACAAACCCTTTGCAACCTCTCCGTAAGTATCTGCAGGCTAGGTTTCCCACCAATCTCCATCAGCATCTTACCCGGCAACCGAGAAGAAGCCATTCGAGCTTCTATAATTCCTTCGTAACGCAAATCATGGCGAGATAACATATATTTGGGATTCCTTTATAATTTCTATTATCGACACGGAAACCATGACGAATACAAGCCGATTTTGCTTTATACGTTTTCAAACAAACTTTAGTGACCAAGCATCAGTACCATCGCTTCTGCAGTTCCAAAAGCAAGTTCAACGCTTTGATTCCCTCAAGCCATTGAAATCATTGGACTATGCAACATTGGAACTTTTCACCTAAATCACAAAAGCCAAAACAAAACAAGATAGAATAAAATTATTTACAAAGAATTGCGACCAAGTTACTCGTAATCACAGTCACAAAGACTCACACTCTGCCCACATCCCAACCATAATTCTATTAAGCTAGGCGACAAGAGTATTCTAGGAAAAAATAGACAAAAAATTGGTTACTATGAGTTCAGCAAATTCTGGTTTCACATGACGACCATCTTCTTCAAACATATCAAGGCCTAACACAGTAGCCATTTCATAAGATGGAAAATAGAATACACCACTATATTCTCGGCAGACTTGCCCTGCGACGGAACGTAGTATAGACTTACTCTCAAGATTAGCAGTATAGACATCGACATCTCGGCGCCAAGTCCTGTCTAAAGAAACAGGAGAAACACTAATCACAATCTTCTTATGTGGATAGTGAGTTCTAATTAGCTCAATTACCTGAGTAAGATTAACATAGTTCTCAGCAAAAGTGCTCAAATGTAAGTCGGCACAACCAGCACCTCCCCCATACCCCGTATCTGGCGGACGGCAGAGATATTTACTTGTCGACCTGTGTTTCCAAACCTCCGTTAAACCAAGAGTAATAATATAAAGATCTGCTTGCTCAATGCCCTCTCTAATTCGCTGAGTAATATTATCCGACATTTTGGCAAGCAAATTCTTAGAAGTCGCATAGCACATTTTACGATAAGGATCTTGAAAAACAAGATTTTGCTGCAAAAGCTCATTTGCATACCGATCAGCAACCTTCCAGAAACCAGATTCACGTCCCTTCCAAATCCCAAAGGATGCTTCAAACTCCTGCAGAATAGAAAACGTATCGTAATGGGCGATAAAATCACGCACATCCGGTATTTTATCAAATATCTGAGTATTTTTGTCAAAACTAACAGACGAATAGTCAGGATAAACAGAATAACCTTTCTTTATCATAACTAGCCGTAGTTCCTGCGCAAAACAACTTCCGATAGTAAATATCTTTTTTTTTGGCGAGACTAAACTTTCCCGTGGCATAAAGAAACGTTTATGTAACAAAAAATCCTGCCACTGGAAAGGATTATATTGGGCAACGTTCATATTCTCACATTCCTAGATATTTCATTTCAATTTAGGTAGTTTTCTACATAATCATATTAGGCAATTGTACAACACCTGTAATTCCAAAGCTATAACGAACAGAACTCTTTAACTAAAGGTAAAACAAACGATTAGTGTAACGAGCACAGCTATTTTCCGGCACGTCATACCCTTCAATATCATCGATGGTATCACGACAAATGGGACGGAAAGAATCATTATATTTCGGCAACAAACTATAACAAAGTTGAAAAACCAACCGGCGCCCTGCAGTAGGAAGTAGCCCTTTGTGAAGCCCACGGGTATCCTCAAGAAAGCTAGTCCCTCTTACACCAATATGTTTTTCAATCCCTGCTTCAGTAAAGATAGTTTCCACATCTTTGTCAGTTTTCCTATGCACTTCCATCCACTGCCAAAACTTCTGTAAGGCTATCGGATCATTACCTAATCGTGGTGCAATCATCTTATACAACACTCTAAATTCGTGAGTGCGTTTTACATACACATGCGGCCCATTTCTCGGTCCTACATCGGTCAAGTAAACGAAAAGATTCACCGAGCGAAAATCGGCCCGATCATGATGATACAACTGTGCCCCAATCGGCTCGACTCCAGAGCTAAAAGACCACCAAACAGTGAAGATTGATAAAGTAGGTAAGGCTCCTAAATAAGCCTCTACCAACCGTATTAAATTTTCATCATGAGCAATTTTGTAAAACCAAGGACAATGAGAGATAACATCCTGTTGGTAATCCCCTAAGTTAACACCAGAAGGTACATTATCAACCAGAAAAGTATCTAATTTTTTCTCCCCAATACTTGACTCACTGCCATAGCACCTTACTGGAAACCTGCTTAAATAGTCATATATCCGATCAATTTCATCATCAGCAAACACTTTATCAAGATATACAAACCCTATTTCATTCAACAATTTGAGTTGGTTTTTAGTATAAACAGTATGCAAGTCTGGGGATTCAGCAAACTGATAATTACACAAAATATTTTCCCGCATATAGCTAGCAAGAAAAATACCAACACTATCTCGAGTCCGCTTGTCCAATCCACCTTTCATCATCGCTGTAAATATGGAGCGTAAATCGTAAGGTTCGTTGTCCAAATTATATCCAGCAAGTACAGTTTCAGATTCCATCTTAGCCTCAGTCATTTACTTCAAAAT
Source organism: Planctomycetaceae bacterium (assembly GCA_002709225.1). GTDB lineage: Bacteria > Planctomycetota > Planctomycetia > Pirellulales > Pirellulaceae > UBA9264. Next base: position 1,923 of record PAQH01000042.1, on the reverse strand, counting down.
TTTCAGAAACCCCTTCAGCTCCTACCTAAACCTTAAATATAACGCTGACCTCATTAAACCATGGGGGGGTGGTAACTGAACAAGCATATGATCTTAAGCTGCATTAGGAACGAGCCTAAGATCATATGCTTATTTATACACTAAATCAATCAATAGTGCATCCCAAACATGATTCTATGAGCAAATTAAAAAGAACAAACTTCACACGAGCGAACATGATCAATAGCTACGATTTATCCTCTTCAAAAAAATGACACAGATTCTTTTCATGCATACTCAACCTCTCGTGATGAATTGTCTAAAACTGCAGCATCGCATGCCACACAAACACTGATCACATCAAACATATTCTGTGTGTGTTGGCTCCAATCTGAATTACAAACCACTGCATCCACAAAAGCCGGTATTAAATCCCCCTTTGTGTTGGGCAAAGCGGGATGATGAACCGGAGAAGCGAGTCCCATAGAGTCTCGTTTTTGGTGCAACCTTGGTCCAGAATCATCATAGATAAATGTTGCTTCTGTACCAAAAATACGTACAACATGATGGTGTCTGTGTACACAACCGAAATGGGACGTAATTCGCCCCACCATACTTGAAGGGAAAGTAAGTAAAGCCGAAATGTGGTCATAATAGCCAAAACTGGTGCTTTGTGTGCAAATTTCATTTCCAGAGGCGTAGACAGAAGTAGGATTTTCACCTGTTAACCATAGCATTAAATCTACCAAATGGATTCCACCTCCGAGCATAACGGAATAGTTAGCCTCATTTTTTCGCCAGCCTTGCGTAATTTTGTGTAACCGACCGTAAAGATAATCTCCATCAAATGCATAAATTTCTCCGAAAACCTTGGATTCAATTTTGTTTTTTAGCCACTGGTATAAGGGAGCGGAACGCAAGACTAAATTTGAGGACAGTATCAGCTTATTCTTATGCCGAATCCAAGCTCGTTTAACAATTTCCAACTCATCGATGGTTCGACAAATTGGCTTTTCAACAAAAACATGTTTTCCCGCATCAAGCGCAGCTACAACCTGCTCAAAATGAGCTGAATCATAGGAAGCAATAGAAATAATTTGCACTTTGGGATCGTGCAGAACTTCCTCAAAACTAGCAGCGACTCTACCCTGTCCCAGTTCATCGGCAACCACTTTTGCCTTAATATAACTCAAATCATAAAACCAATGTATAACACAATTATCCATCTTGTGATACGCGTGGGCATGTTTCTCGCCTATACCTAACCCAACTATCGCAACACCTATTTTCTCTTGGGTACGCATTTTATTCTACAAATTTCCAAGTAATATTTTCGCTTAAGGTTAGAAAATCCTGTAAACGATACAGATCTTCTATAGTATCCACCGACAGATTAATAGTTGACAACCCCTTACCTGACGACTCAAGGTTAATAATCTTATAATTTTCTGGTTTTTCATAATAGATTTTGGTTACATGCTCTTGCTGTTCCCTAGTTAAGTTATTAGAATCAATACTTGTAAACGTATCAGCGTTCAGCATTTCTACACTCTGTCCTTTAGGAAAAGTTCTTGGGAAAACGTTGGTAATCAAATCAACACTTGGTTCACCGCTTTTAATCAACATAGTTTGTAATATTGCATTATCAAGAAGGGGACTATCAGCACATATTCTAAAGAACCAACTACAAGGATATTCCCTTAAACACAGTTGAAAACGCTCAAATACGTTTTTAAGTGGTCCTCTATACACACAAATTCCTGCATTTTCCATATAAGAGACGAGAGGATCATCAGACTGGTCAATACTGGTAAGAACAACAATTCTATCGGATGAAATCACCTCGCTTAGCCGTTCTATTACACAAGTAAGAATAGGAACTCCATTAAAAGGGGCAAGAACCTTGCCAGGAAATCTTTTAGAACTCATGCGGGCTTGAACAAA
>PAQH01000041.1 GCA_002709225.1 Planctomycetaceae bacterium | reverse complement strand
TTCCGTTTCATCGATCAAGTCCTCCTTCGCAAAATGCAAGATAAACAAAAATCTCGCATCCCGCATGGACCAAGAAACGGGGAGAAGGTCAGTTGCCACAGCCACATTTCTGTCCAATCAGGCAGATTTTCGTTGTAATATCTCGGCAGGAATCAAGCCATCATCGATGACCTGCAACAGCTTCGAAATACAGAGCTTATTCATACTAGTTTGCTTGCAGTGAGCTTCTGCACGAAGTGACTCATGCAGGCTTGATGGCATGCGAACTGTGATCACACGCGTCGGTTCTTCATCTCTACCGGTTTGGCGTTTTTCTCGCAACTTGGCAAGCATCTGCTGAATTCGCGCGTATTCTTCGGTGCGTTCAAATTCCTGCTTTTCAGCTGCAGTCGGGAACAACCTGCCAACAACGCCACCTACCCCCAGAACCTCTCGAAAGAACATTACCCAATCCGGCTTCTGTCGAAACATTTCACTGGCGACTCGGTATGCCTCCTGCTGGCGGTCGCCAGTAGCGAGGGGCGACGCGGGAATGCCTGCAGAAGTAGTCGGTGTAGTTTCGCTGACCAAACTCGCGGCGTTGATCTGCAATGCTTCTGTCTGTCTGTGCGATGAACCCAACTGTGTCATGATAATCTCCTATAACTGCAACTCGTCATGAAAGAAACCGTGAATCGGCCGAGCATCTTGCTCAACCCGCATAATCATTCGAGCGAAGTCAAGGGGTGCTCGCATATCATTACAGTCAATGAACTTATGTCATTTCAGTGCTAGTGCCCAAGGAGCTTGCACACGTGCCTCCACAGCGGGCACCGCCAACATGCCCAAAAAGCAGGCATGGCAGGCTTTCGCATTCCCCTAACTGTCCATCGAAATAAGGGCGACTTATCACTATTCTTGACGACATGACTGCAGATTCCAAAGAACTTCAGACTATTTCTGGGCAATCTGCGGAGATAAGGACAAATCAATGACAATGCAAAAACAGAAAATCGACAAGATCTTCAAGTTGACCAATCGGGAGCTGTGGATCGTGACCGCCGGCACACCCCAACAGAGGGGAGGCCTGCTCGCCACTTGGGTCCTCCAGGCCTCACTCGACCGTGCATCCCCGGTTCTCGTGGCTGGAATTGCACCAAACCATTTCACTCGAGAACTCATTGACGACACCGGTGCTTTTGCAACACATCTCTTACGCCAGAGCCAGGTTGACCTGGCCCTCAAGTTTGCACTGCAGTCTGGTAGGAATGTAGACAAACTGGCTGGTCTACGTGTCTCAGAAACAGAGACTGGCAACCCCGTGCTGCAAGATGTGCTTTGCTGGCTCGACTGCCGGGTCTTCGCCAGACTCGATACAGGGAACCGCATCTTTTACTGGGCAGACGTGATCGCTGGTGAACAACAAGAAAACTCGCCACCTCTCACTGAACAGGAACTCCTGAATCACACTGATGACGACATCCGCGCGCGGTTAATCCTGGATCGAGAATCTGACATCGAACAACAGAAGTCCCAATACAACGAGTGGCGCGAGAACCTGCCTCCGCTTCTCAGACCAATATGATTGCATCCGATAACAAAGCAGCACCCTGCCAAATTCAGCTACTTACGATGCTCCCGCATGGCTGCCAATCACAAAAAAACCCCTTTACAATACAGGTTTGCCAAATCCGTTCCACTGGAGCCACGATCGCACGGTGCAGGACCACGAACGCTCTCAAACAATCGATCAGGAAAATGCCCTCTTGGTGCGTGTGATCATGCCCAACGATGCAGTTGGCGGCGAACCGCTTGAAGAATTAGCGGGACTCGCGGAGACGGTGGGCGTTGTTATCGTAGGCGGCATCACCCAAAAACGACAGAAACTTGACAGCGGCAGCTGCTTGGGCAGCGGAAAGCTGGAAGAACTACAACAGCTTGTGGCAACATGCGATGCGGATGTGGTGATCTTTGACAACGATCTGACGCCGAGCCAAACCCGTAATCTAGAAAAGACTCTCAAAGTTAAAGTCATTGACCGAACCGAGCTCATCCTGGATATCTTTGCGTCGAACGCGCGCACTTACGAATCCCGTCTTGCGGTCGAACTAGCTCAGCTTGAATACTCTCTGCCACGCTTGAAACGCCTCTGGACACACCTATCACGTTATAGCATGGGCGTAGGCATGCGCGGGCCTGGTGAAAAACAGCTTGAGGTCGATCGACGCTTGGTAGAAAAACGCATTTACGACCTCCGGTCCGAGATCAAGACAATCGAACACCGCAAAGAGCGGCAAGTTTCTGCACGTCAGGATCAAATGACCGTGTCGCTCGTCGGCTACACAAACTCCGGTAAAAGCACCTTGATGAACTCACTAACCGCAGCGGGCGTCACTGCCGAAAACAAACTCTTCGCAACGCTGGACACACGCACGAGACGTTGGCAACTTCCCAGCTGGGGCCCAGTGCTATTAAGCGACACTGTCGGGTTCATCCGCGATCTACCGCACCGACTCATCACTAGCTTCAAAGCGACACTGGAAGAAACCAGGCAGGCCAATCTTCTTTTACATGTCGCGGACGCCAGTAATCCAGCGGTTCTAGAACAGATTAGCGCCGTCTCGGAAGTGCTACACGAACTCGAAATTGACAGCAAAGACACCATACTTGTTGCGAACAAGATTGATCGCTGTACTCAGAAGCAACATCTCGACGCCATCCTACGTCGATATCCAAATGCGGTTCCCATTAGTGCACGCACGCAAGAAGGATTCGACCGGCTTGCTAAGACCGTCAGCGACGCACTTAGCAGGACTTTCCATGACGTAGACGTCGAGACGGGCGTTGAGAATGGCAAGCTAATGGCATACCTGGCCGCCCATGGTGAAATCCTCTCCAAACGATTCCATGAAACGCGTGTAACTATCCACTGCCGTCTCCCCGGAAAACATCTCGGACGAATTTCTGGCCCAACAGTCATCGTGCGGCAACACCAGATACAAAACCCGGGCGACAATGGCCCACACGCTGATTTCTCCACAGAAGACACGGCCTAAATGATGGCAAGACGCACGCTTGACGGCGCTCGAATTATCATTACCGGAGCCTCGAGCGGGATTGGCCTTGCCCTAGCAAAGCAACTGGGAAAGCAGGGCTCAAGACTTCTTGTCACAGCTAGGCGAGAGGAGCGTCTCCGCCAACTCTCAGATGCCATTTCGAAGGCGGGGAAAGTGACTCGCCCAATTACCGTGGCCGGAGATATCACCAACTTAGAAGTTCAAAAACAAATTATCGAGACCGCAGAACGCGATATGGGCGGCCTGGACATCCTTGTGAACAATGCTGGCATGGGATCTTTAGGACTATTCTTAAATGCCACGCCAGAGAGATTACGGCGCGTCCTGGAGGTGAATTTCATCGCCCCAGTGGAACTCACCCGCAAAGCGATTCCACTGCTGCGCAAAGGACACAACGGGCTAATTGTTAATGTCGGGTCCGTGCTCGGACATCGAGCCGTGCCTGGAAAGAGCGAGTATTGTGCCAGCAAATTCGCACTCCATGGCTTCAGCGATTCCCTGCGGTGCGAACTTGCCATCGAGGGCATCGACGTACTTTTAGTGAGCCCCAGCACCACTTCAAGTGAATTCTTCGATCAAGTCATGACAACATCGCCTTCCGGCAAATCAAGCCTGCGCAATGCTATGTCACCAGAAAAAGTAGCGAGGCGGACAATGCGAGCCATGCAGCGCGGCCAGCACGAGCTTATTCTTTCAACCGGTGGCAAACTACTCGTCTGGATCGATCGACTTTGCCCCCCCTTAGCACACCGACTAGTTACACGTTTTGGCTAGGGATAATCTCCCGATCGAAAACCACAAAAAACGGCCGCCAGCTTGCACACTGACGGCCGTCTTTAATTGTCGACTATCGTTCTCACGAAGCAAATCAGCATCATGCTGAAGGAAAGATATCCCAACCCTTACGATATTCCTTTTTCACAACATGCATCACTTCTGGCGCATTCGTCGCTACCAGCTTTTGAGCATCCCACTCAATCTGCTTACCCTTACCAGGCTCTTTCGCAGCCCAAACAGCCAAATTACCCAGCAAGATTGTCTCAGTAAGTGGGCCAGCGTACTCAGCAAAGTTCGACTTTGCCTGTTCACCACCCTTGATCGCGACAACCCACTCTTCGACGTGACCGATGGACTTCTTGTACTCCACCTTTGGAGGATCGACACCCAACCAATGCAAACCAGCCTCCGCATAGTCCCCCAGGGCATACAACGTCCCTTTTTCGCCTACGATCAAGGCACCACTACCGACCATCTTTTTGCCTTGGAATAAGTCTTGTGGCGGCAATTTCTTCCCATCGTACCAACGGAACTTCAACGCTGGACGCCAATCATTCGCGGGAAACGCGAAATCGATAATGGACCAAGCGGGATAAGTTTCTTCGTTATGCCCGGATGTTTCCGCGACCACCGAGGTGGGATTCGCCAGATCCAACGCAGCGAAAGGCATATTGACCGTATGGCAAGCCATGTCGCCGAGGGCACCGGTACCGAATTCCCACCAACCGCGCCACTTGAACGGGTGATAAGCCTGATGGTAGTCGCGTTCATTCGCTGGCCCAAGCCACTCGTTCCAATGCACGGTAGATGGCGTGGACGGCTTGTCTTTGGGTTTACCCAATCCTTGCGGCCAAACCGGGCGATTGGTCCAAATATGGACTTCCTTAATCGTCCCAAGAGGACTTCCCTTCTTGAAAGCAGCCTCACAATACCGCAAGTTAGGGTGCGCGGTGAACTGGTTTCCCATTTGAGTAGCCAACTTGTTTTCACGGGCAATTTGCCCCATCAAGCGCGCCTCTTGGATTGTGTGGGTCATTGGCTTCTGCGTAAAGCAATGAATGCCCATGCGCATGGCACGAATAGACGCGGGAGCATGATTGTGGTCAGGTGTACTGACGGTCACTGCATCGATGGTCTTATTCATCTCGTCAAGCATTTTGCGGTAATCAAAATACTTCTTCGCCTTCGTGAACCGAGCCGCCGCCTTCCCCAGATTACCCTCGTCGATGTCACAGATGGCAACCATATTTCCATGACGACCAACCGCGCGTGAATCACTCGCGCCTTTGCCGCCAACCCCGATACTCGCAAAACTGATCTCATCAATGGCAGCCCGACTCGGCCTTGGTGTAACTCCGCCCGCAACCCAGAATCCGGTACCGGCGGCAGCCGTGGTCGTCACGAACTGGCGACGTGTCGTGTTCTTGCTCATCCGAGAAACTCCTTCAAACTAACTGGTTTATGAACGGAACCCATCAATGTCTAATCACTTGTCAGCGGCCTAACTAGTCTACCAAATTACCCAATCTCCGTCACAAATTTAGTTCAGGTATTTGGCTTACGCTGGCAACAGCGGCAAAGCATGAAATAAGGCTCCCAGCGTATCTCCTTCTTGGCTGAAAACCACCTCTCATCACCGCTTCTTGTCTCTTATCACCGCCTCTCCAACAAGCACTCTTCATTTTTTCGCCATCGCCTCGCTCAACTCAGCCAAAGTGATTTTGCCGTCATCGTTGGCATCTGCCCCGCTATAAACAAAATCCTCTTGCGACCACTCCTCTTTGGCCAAGACGCCATCCTGATTCAAATCAAACTTCTTTAACCAATTCGTGGCATGTTGCGCCAACTGTTCTGCATCACTCAGCTTGGGCTGATTACTGGCCCTTTTCTTTGCGCGGTTCCGAGAACTGCCACGATTTGCAGAGGACCGGCGTCGGCCTCGACGTTGCGCAACCTGTACATCAACAGAAACTTCTTTATTCAATTGGTCGACCGGAAAATTCATACCAAATTTTGTACGATCCACGGTAAATCGAGTCTTCAATGAAAGACCTCGATTCGCAACATCGATGCTGGCTGGAAACCGAATCGTCTGAGTCACATCCCGCATTGTCAAATCACCAGTGACCGTGAAACCATCCTCGTCCTGAACAATTTCAGTCGAACGAAAAACAATGTTGGAGTACTTTTCCACCGCCAAGAACTCGCCACCCTGTAGTCTCGTGAGAATCTCGTCTTCATCACTCCACAATGAATCGGTGGATACCGTTATTGAGATCTCTGTTACGGTTGAACCATTCAGCCTAATCAGTCCCGACAACTCGCCGAAACCAGCTTCGTATAGTTCACCCGTGGGCTGAGTTCCCACAAAACGCAATTCGGTGTTACTCGCAGAGAGCATAACTCGCCCATTCACAATGCGTACGCGGGCAGGGCGACTCTTTGCTGTAGCACCACCTCCCATGCCACCCATCATGCCACCCATCATGCCACCCATCATGCCACCGCCTCCGCCACCACGACCTCCGCCACCGCCACCAAACATTCCGCCACCGCGACCTCCACGACCTCCACGGCCTCCGCCGCCACCGCGCCCCCCACCTCCACCGCCAAACATCCCACCGCCACGCGATGTAGGAGCGCTCGCATTAGGAATACCTGGTCCGCTGCCACCTTTTCTCATTTCAGCAAAATCCGCCCCGGAGGGTGGCTTACGTTCTGCGACTTGCTCTTCACACCCAGTCAGACACACATACGCCAGCGTCATGGACCACAGAACTTTTGAACGCATCATTTACTCCCCAGTCACAATACCTACTGACTCGTGCCACTTATATCGACGTAGATATCGCTTGCTTCACATCAGAGAACAAACATGTGATATTACCGCGTGACTCCGCCAGTCTATTCGACCAACACGCCTCTAGCCAGTAAAGCGTGGTCCGTTCTGGATGATATCCTTGGGTTTCGCTATTTTTTGGTCATGAATCGCGTCGATCGGGCACGCCGCACACAATCACTCACAACGCTTCAAGAGTGCCGCGAACTTGGCCGCGATGCCCAATGATTCAAGATCAACAGTCGCCTGGGTAATCCGAATAATCTGCGCGGCCCGCTGCTTGTCGTCCAACTTATAGTGGGTCAGTGCCAAAGCATAAGTCGCGCGCAATCGGCGAGCAGAACCAACACGGCTCTTCTGTTTCACAATTCGCCATTGGCCTAAAGCCCGTTTCCAAGACTCTCGCTTTGTACCATCCAACAGCAACTGCGCATACTCTTCCAGCAATTCGCCGTCACGGTGGTGCTTTTGCACTAGGCGTTGGTAGAGCTCTATTGCCTGCGTCTCCTGGCCAGACCTCGCCCACGCACGCGCCTGAATTTGGGAGACTTGGCGCCGAGCCAGGGAATCCAGCCCTTCCCAATGTTCCTTGAACCGCTCTAGGGCCGCTACCTGCAAATGGGCCAAGTCCGTCTGAAGCCGACGTTCGACAGAAAGCATTACGTGGTCGATGTGCCGAACCATTTCAAGTAGGTCATCTCGTGAGCAGCCTCTGGTTTCTCCTAATAACTCTTCAACCGACACACCCTGAACCGGCCGCGCCGCAACGACAACCACGTTCAATGCCGCAGCAGTTGAACGCCACTCGGCAGAAGGAACAGGGGTGCCTGCCAACGCACCGCCTAACCAATTCTGTACCGTGGCCCAATCGTCATCTCGAAAATACCGTAGACGGATACGGACAGCTTCAATAACAGCACGACGCGCGATCGCGGACCATTCTCTTGGCAAGCGTCCCTGATCATCGACAACCACTCTCGCAAAGTAGGACCAGGCGGCCTCGACGAGCTCTGATTGCTCAACTGAGTTCATCTGAATCGCATCGAGGCGGCGTTCCCAACATTTACCCGCAGAAACAACCGCATCTGGCTGCGTAAACAGCAGCGCCTGGTAGACTCGAAGCGCTTCACCCCAGGCCTCACGAGACTCGCATAGACTGGCTTTCAGCCAACGCACCGAGTCCGCGGTTGATGCCCGCGGCCAATTGAGTAAATGCTCGTCCACCAACTGTTCCACTGAGGAGCGCTGCGTTGCCGCACTACGTGCCAAATTGTACGCAAACATTACCGCTCGATAATGCGAGTCATGAGCTTTCGGGTGCTTTTGCATCGCGACCGCTAATTGGCGATAACGGGCGATCGCCAGCGGGTACTTCTTGCGTTTTTCTTCGATCAGCGCCGCGGTGAATGACAGTCGAAAGGCTGCTTCGGTGGCCTTGGATTGAACCGCCATTTGAGCAGCTTTGTCGTACGCTGCGACGGCTTCGTCATGGCGGCCACTGCGCCAGAGATTGCGAGCGGCAAGTTCCAGTACGTCAACACCCGCAGCGGAATCCGACCGATACGCAGTGTCCACCAACAACAAGCTCGCCCGGTGCGACCAATAAGGTCCATGGCGAGCTTCAATCAGACGCGCCAGTTTCACCGAAAGATCGCGCCACTTTTGCGATTCGCGTTTATTGTTCGCTGTGATCGCCGCTCGCCACAAAGCCACGCACATTTCTATCCGCACTTGGTCGAGATCAGGACTGCGAGTCTCATCCTTCGCTACGCGTTCCAACCACTCCCACCCTGCAGCAGCCCTGTCGCTACTCAAGTACAATCTGCCCGTCTCCACATACAATTCGCGCCGAATCTTATCCGGCGGCTGTGACTTTTCGATCTGCCGAACTAGTTCAGCTGCTGACTTGAGGCTTCCACGTAGGCGATAACACGCAACCTGCTCTAATTGAATCATCCAATACAAGGAGTCCTCGGGCGACACTACCTTCAACGGTAGTTTCAATTGTTCAAGCGCTTGCGTTAGGGCCGCATCGCGGTCAGCTTCTCCAGGTCGATAACAGAGTGCGCGTTCTCGATAAGCCCGTCCCAATCGATAACGAGCATGATTCTGCAGGGACAGCAGCTCACCGCTTCCCAAAGCCTGGAGATCGGACTCCGCTGCAGCTCGTCGGGGTATTTCACGCTCCAAGTCAATCACCAGTTTGTCCAGGCCATTGACAACCAAACGCACCAGACCTCGCACATCTGCCTGACTGAGCTGGCCAGCGACTCCCACTTCAACCTCTTGCCGAGTAAGCCTGGCTCGCTCCAACGCCATAAGCAACGCCTGCATGCGGACCAGAAACGCGCGAGGATGACTCGAGTGCATTTCCACAAACCGATCCGCCCGATCCTGACCTTTCTTCCAGACAGCGTCACGTTGACCAGGCGGTGAATTCAGGGCTTGCAACGTGTACCCGTGAATCAATTGTTCAACGAAGCGGCCACGCTGGGAAATCGCAAGCCCCGGGGAGTCTAATTGCTGCAGACAATACCGTTCGGCTAATAGGAAAAGCCGACGACTATGCAATCCTTGGACAAACTTCTCGTCTTGTGTTTCGGCATCAGCGCCGGTGACAGAAAGGCCTCCGCACACCACGACCGGTAGTAGTAGCTTCAGAAAATGATCCATTCAAGTCATCATGCGTTTTCGGTTACCAGTGCATTCCAGGTCAGTTCCTACCAAACAGAATGTGTCGCCCAATGACCTGGAGTTCCATGGCACATCCCTTGGCATCATCAAATTCGCTCAGATGCCGCGAATTGAACCTGTCTAAAGCCAGCCAACCTGGCCTGGTCATATACATCAACGACGTCTCCAACCGGAACGTCCTGATCCGGATGCAGAATCACTGTCGCCGACTGCCTGATCGCGGCAATCTGATTGAGGCGACGACGCACCTCTTCCAGATTTGCTACACGCATATTATTGACCTGCCAGCGAAGGGTGTCATTCTCCCAAATCAAACGGATCACTATTTCGTCAAAATCAAGGTCGGGCGTTGGCTCTGCCATTTCCGTCACTTGCGTTCCCGTCACCCCCAACAAACTCGTCGGTAGCATATTCTCTACTACCTGAAAACTCGCCGTCCAAACAAAAAACACCAGCAGTAAGAAAACTACATCAATCATGGGCGTCATCGAGATCTCAAGATCGCCCCGCGTACGCTGGTGTAACTCCGGTCGCCTCATCAGCGCACATCCTCTGGTCTCAAAACGGCAAAAGTTACATTCCAGATCCCCGCCCGAACACAAGACAGCATGATCGGTTCAACATATTGAAATGCAACACGACGATCCGTACGAACCACGACTTCGACATCACGACCGTCGTCCTGAATCGCGCGCTGAAACAACGCCGGCAGTTGCTCTCCCAGAACCGATCTCCCAGCCAAAATAATCTTCCCGTCGCGTAAAACATTCACCGTCACACGCGGCCCGTCAACAGCGGCTCGCTTCTCACCACTGATTGCAGAAGGCAAAGGCAATTCAAGTTGTGATTCTCTCTTGGCCAAGTGGCTCGATACGAGAAAGAAAATGATCAATAAGAACACCACGTCGATCATTGGCGTCATATTGAAACCAACTTCCCGTCGTCGATGTTGTTGGGGCAACCTCATCACCTATCTCATCGTGCGGGGGGCACTGGGGGGGACTTCCCCGGCCGTACCGTTTTGCCGGATCGACGTTTGAGAGGAATAAACACTTGTTGTGCTAAATAGGCTACCTCGGCGACAAATTGATCGACTCGGTTGCGAACTATCGCAAACGCGCCCAACGAAGGGATCGCCACAATCAAGCCTCCAACCGTCGTCACCAACGCTTGGTAAATCCCCTCCGCCAAGTCCGCGGCTCCTGCCGACCCTTGAGTAACCGCAACCCGCTGAAACGCCATGATCATTCCCATGACCGTACCCAGCAAGCCAACCATCGGCGCAATATTCCCGATGACCGAAAGGTATTCCGTCTTTCTCAACAAACGGGCGGCCTGCTCGGCCAATGCATCTTCAAGAGCTTTTTCCGTAGCAGTCCATCCGCCGTCAACTTCCGACAAGCCGTGCACGAGCACGAAAGAAAGAAAACTTGGACGCGACCGGCAAACTTCATCCGCCTCCCGAAACTGGCCACCCGCCAGTAACTGCTGTACCTGCTCCGCGAGCCCTGTCGGCATCAACGTTGTGCGACGAATTGTAATCAACTGGTCTATTACCAGATAAACCGAGGTGACAGACAAAGCGAACAACAAAAACATAATGCCCCAACCAACAGGGCCTCCCGAAAGCACAATCTCAAAGAATCCCTGAGACTCTACCTCCGCCGCCGTCGCAACCGTTTCTGCCGACTTCAAATCCTGTGCAACAACCTGACGCGCCGGCTCTCCAAATATCAAGCTGCCAAGCAGCACGGACAAGAATACCGTGTTACAGCCACGTGCACTCAAAACCGGATTGCACAATGGCTCTATTACCGCGGCGAGACAACTTTTGGCATGCGGGACTGTCGTTCTATGCATATCACAGCCCTCTCTCCTGGCGTACCTGCTGCAGGCGTTTCCGCGCCGCACTAGTGGTGGGCAAACCCTCTGGAAGGTCCAATATCTCTCGGTACACCAATTCCGCCTCTTGCTTCTGTCCGGCTGACTCCAAGCACTGCCCTGCAATTAACAGGGCCTCCGGAACCAGCGTCTGAAGATGCGAATGCAGGATAGGAATGCGCAACAGTTCCAAGCAGGCATCAAGATATCTCTCCTGGCGTGCCAACCCTTTTCCTAGCAGGAAACAAGGCCCGGCCCGCAATTCTTCTGGCATCCTCTGAATCCGTTGCCGCCAAATCCCAACTTCATCAGCAGATGCCGTTACCAGCTTGATTCTCCACAGCTGAGCTTCAGCCAGAAAACCAATGCGAAGATCATTGTCCGCAGTCAAAGACTCTAGATTATTAACAGCTTGAGCACGCTGGGATGTTGCCATCATCCAACTCGCTCCGATCAATCTCTCAGCAACGGTCGCACCGCGCAACCACTGCCGGGCGTTTTCTTCTTCAAACGCTGTCAAACTTCTTGGGGCAGTCCACCTTAGTGGAATCACACCAAAACAACGCGCTGCCCGGTCACTTTCAAGGATCAAGAGAAAACGTTGCGCAGCTGCTACTATTTCGCCTTTGTTTTGATAGCACTGTACTTCCTTCGTAAAGATTTCTCGCAGCATCCAACTGCGTTTTTCCTCGCGTTCCGCCAATCGGTAACGCTGCAGCGCTGCTGCGTATTTGCCTTGTTTAAACAGGTCTGCTGCCAACTGATGCGATTCAGTCCGTTTTGTTTCAAGGCTTAGAACACGATTCGATTCAATCCGTTGCATGCGCCCCGATACAAGACGAAGCGTCAATGAATCCCCTGTGTAATCAAGCACTTCTCCCTTCCGTTTCGCCACCGTACGCGCGTCTTTGCTGCGAACCAGTACGACATCCTGTGCCCAACTGGACATGGAATAAAAGCCCACCAACCAGAACGCCACTACGCGACAGCTCATAGTAATGAGGCTCAGTGAGAGGCGGTCTCTAGACAATGGCTTCCAGTCTGGCATATCACATCTTGTTCAATTGCCAACATTCACTTAACGGCACACTGAACCCTGTGGGTTAGGCTCGCTGCCCCCGTTCCTCTCAAATGATGCAGGCTCATGTATTGGTGTACATCGGCTTGATATGACACCTATTTATTCCCAGGCAAGCACATCACAGAGCAGCCAGGCCGCATTCACCACGGACCACCGCTCGTGACGTTCCGCAACCGCTGGCGCTCCGTGAGAAAAAGAACCTCCATATTCCCGTGTTTTGCACGGACATTCTAGGAATGGCCTTTTGAACGGTCAATCTCGACTCGAATTCCAACCGCCTGTACAGCCAAGGTTCCAATCGCCCTGGCGAACGACCTAATTCCGTAACAACCGCGGCAACCTTCATAGGAAAGGAACCGCGCACCCAGATTTCTTCACATTTCCCTCGGTGCTGAAAAAAACACGAGGGGCGGTTAATATTTGTAATAGAGATCGTTGCCACCAGGAATGGAATGTAAAGACCTATGCCCCTGCGCAACAAACATTAAGTTCTCACCAATGGCGTGAGAAATATTTCTCACGCTCTACTGACACGCGTCTTCAGGACATTTGCTGTTTGATGACAAGTTCACCTCACACGGACAGTAACCTCCAAACCACAAGCAGCGACCCTGCAACCCCTGCCAAGCCCACTCATTTTCGCTTATTCAATGTATTCAAGTGCGCGCTCCCCCTGGCATTCCTGGTCCTGATCGTCGCATGGCTGTGGGTAGCGTATGGCAACGAGCAGATGTTCGACGATTTGTTCGAACCTCCGTTAGTCGAAGCTCACGGAATCGTCCTGATCAATGGCACCCCACTAAGCCACGCTGAAGTTACTACAGTCCCTGTACGCAAGAGCCTCACCGGCGCGTTCGGCATGACTGACGAAAAAGGACGTTTCTCACTCCGTACACTTTCCCGAACCAAGTCACTTCTCGGTGCGTACGCGGGCCTGCATAAAGTCGGCGTTGTTGCATATCAACCAACACAGCAGGCATTTGGTAGCCCTACGGCACGTACACCGATGAAGTTCCGCAATCCCAATCAAAGTTCTCTTACGATCACCGTTTCCAGAAATCCTGAGCAAAACCAGGAAATCCGCATTGAATTGCGAGGTGAACTGGCACCTGTTTCCGCAACTCCCGAATCAACACGTGTAAGTGAAGTACTCGGTGAATTTGACCTGAACAAGAATGGAAAGCTGGACGCACACGAAATTCCACAGGACGGCCCCGGGGCACACCTAGCCAAAGCCGATGCCAATGGTGATGGCAGTGTCGACAGAATCGAGTTACTCAACAGCATGCGACAGCAACCTCAATCAACGACCTCTCCAAACAACATGATGCAAGTGGGTGCAGGCTTTATCGTCGGTCACATCTTCAACGCCCATGACCACAATGAGGACGGGGTACTGGATCAAGAGGAAATAGAAAAGATGCCCGCTGAGACTCGTGAACACGCACGGATAACCGAAGCAGACCTCAATAACGACGGTGTCGTTGAGCGAGAAGAGTTGACCGCGGCAGTTCAGGACGATTAGGCGGGTTCGCGATTGCGAAACGAATCCCAACCTCCTGTGTACCCTAATCTTCTACTGGCTCCGGGAAAACTTCTGAATCCCGTTACCACTTACCGTCTCTACCAGGTAGTAGATCTCGCCCGATTCGTCTTCCCCAAACGCGATCGCAGGAGTGCCTTGTTTCAAAACAAGCATGTTGCGAATTGGTTTCTCAGTTTTGGTGTCATAATGCAGTGCCCAAATCCTGCCGCTAATGTAATCGCCAAACAGGTAATGGCCCGCCAGCTCCGGTAATTCACTACCGCGGTAAACGACTCCTCCAGTAATCGACTTTCCGATTTGGTGATCGTATTCCCAGCAAGGTGCCACTGTTTGTGCTGCGCGCACACCTGGCTGATTTCCAAATCCGTAATTCCCCTCTCGAATGCTCCAACCATAATTTCCACCGCTACGCAGGATATTGACCTCTTCCCAGAGATCCTGACCTACATCGCCACACCAAATCAAACCTGTCTTTCGATCTACCGAGAGCCGCCAAACATTCCGAAATCCGTAAGCATAAATCTCAGGTTTCGCTTGTGGCCTATCAATAAAAGGATTGTCCTGGGGAATTGCATAACCGAGCCCCTGCTGCTTTCGATCCACGTCAATTCTGAGAATAGAGCCCATCCACGTTTCTAGATTCTGCGCATGATGCATGGGGTCGTTTCGCCCGCCTCCATCTCCCAACGCAATGTAGAGAAATCCGTCATTCCCAAACACCAAACTACCGCCATTATGATTCGAAAACGGCTGAGGAATCCTCATCAGAACTTCTTCTTTGCCCGCATCTGCACGTTGCCCACCTGATGCAGTTGCACGAAACCGAGAAACGATTGATGTGCGAGGTTCTGCACGGGAGCTGTAATAAACAAATAGCTCACCGTTTTCTTTGAATCGCGGATGAAAGGCCAAACCAAGCAGACCCTCTTCATCATCATCTGTCCACGGCTGCACCCTATTTGCTATGTCAAGGAACACCTTCGTCTCGCGGTCCTTCGGATGAAACGAGTGGACTGCCCCCCGTTGGGTAGCGACAAAGATCCGTCCACTGCCGTCCGCTGCGTTCGTCAGCACCATCGGCCGTAATTTACGAACCTTCCCTTCCTCATCCACCGCTTTCCAACCACTCAACTTCAACTTTGGAAAAGCTGGAACGGACTGCAAGCCCAGCGCTCCGTCATTGACGTCAGGAACAATCCCTGTCTCGGGCAAACGCCGAATCTTGATATTGCGGAACGAAACCAAGTTGCCATGATCTTGCAAACAAATGTGGCCAATCGAGGCCTTACCAAATCGTGGCATTTTCGCGAACTTGCTTTTTGCCACTCGTTTATTCCATTCCTCATCGCCCTTCTTGAAGTAGTAGTAGCTCACGCCATTCACAGCAACTTCACTCTGCAATGGTGATACACGCAAATAGACATGATTCCATTGGCCTGCTGGGCGGGTGGAATCATCAACATCCGGGCTCTTATATCCAACCTGTGCTTCAAAGCGCTTCGCCCAGTCAGGTTTCGTGGGGCTGTACAACTGATACAACCAACCCGCTTTCTGCGGGTCATGTCCGTCTACGTTGTCTTGAACCTGCACCTCAGGGCCCGTTTGCCAGGGCTGAGACTCTTCTTCTGTGACATGGAACATAATCCCACTATTGCCGCCTTTGGAGATTTTGTACTCGATCGACAATTCAAACCACTTGTACTGGTTTGTGGTAACAATATCACCCGCCCCCTGCGCTCTGCGCACCAGCGCACCTTCCTTGACTACCCACCCGGCAGCAATGCCTTGCTGCCGGTAGTTGCGCCATTTCGTAGTCGTCTTTCCATCAAACAACAACTCCCAGCCACCTCGCTTCTCCGCGTCGGTAAGTTGATTTAAGGGAGCAGCTAAACCTTGTACAGAGAAGACCAGCAACAAGGAAAAAAGCAGGACCTGTAAGGCACTTCTTAGTGGACGCATGANATGTAATCCTCTACGCAGAAAAGGGTGGCAAGCGAGAAGAGCGTGGCAACCATTACNAAGACCCTGACCTGTTCCAGGCAAATCAACCACNCGAACACCCCTTGATCATTGGTCAAAGNGACTGCGGCCACCAACGTAGTACGGCAATTACGCGCGGTCAACCGGCGTATCGCAGGCAAATCGGCGGTTCCCCAGACCTGGTATTACGGACGGTACGTCACAACATACTAATCGCAGGACACTTCCCGCGAATCATGGCCAATCATACCGAACAACTTAAGTCTGAAAACTGTGTGGCAACAACCATATCGTTGGGCAACTCAGCTCCGGCCAGACCAGCGGACTGACTGTCCCGTCTCGTTCGCAATGTGCCGGCGAATAGCCTGTCACCTCGCCTTCTTCACGTTCTGCTGCTATTCTGCTGATGCCCCATCACGGTGCAAACTCCGGTTTCTGCAAACAACCTGGTCCTCCAACAGTAGCTGTCTATGAATCCTGCAACTTTCCTCCAGAACCTGTTTGGATTAGAAGGCCAAACGGCAATCGTCATTGGTGGCACAGGAGTTCTGGGAGGCGCAATCTCTGACGGGTTAGCCCAGGCAGGAGCTCGAGTCATTGTTGCTGGGCGCAACGAGTCGCGTGGAACAGCCCGAGTCAACCAAATCACCGAGCTCGGTGGCGAAGCGAGCTTTCAACAAGTAGATGCTACTTCTCGCAATTCGCTACAAGCCCTCCGAGATGAAGTGGACCGAGACAGGAGCCGTACAGACATTCTGGTCAATTGTTTTGGCGTTAACTCTGCGACATCCCATGAAGAAGTCGAAGACGCCGACTGGCACCGTGTGATCGATGGAAATCTAACTGCAACCCACCTGGCATGCCAGCTATTCGCCCCGGCAATGGCCAAAGCGGGTGGCGGGGCAATCCTCAACATTGGCAGTGTTACAAGTCAGTTACCCCTGTCACGTGTGTTTGCTTACTCAGCATCGAAAGCGGCGGTGGTCAACTTGACTCAGAATCTTGCCCGCGAATATGCATCTCAAAATGTGCGTATCAACGCGTTGTGTCCAGGCTTTTTTCCAGCAGAACAAAATCGCCGTATTCTGGACGAGAAACGTGTGTCACAAATCATGGCACAAACACCAATGGCCAGATTTGGAGAACCTCAAGAGCTGGTTGGCGCGGCTCTACTGCTAGTCTCACGACAAGCAGGCAGTTTTGTTACAGGTGAAGACTTATATGTTGATGGTGGTTTTACAGCAATGCGATTCTGATACGTTGGTTTCAGACAACTAGTTCGCAAACCGTCACCAAAATCCCACCGCACACTGGTTCGACAGGCCACTGCTAAAGCAACGCACTGGGAATGCTATTCCTGGCTACCGTTCCAAGAACGAACAAGTTGGCAGGCAAGGCAGAAGGCCCCGGGCAAGTTATCGGCACCGGAAATTATCTGACAACAACAACGCTCACGTTAAGTTATGTTACTGGTAGGCTTGTATTGCCGTGCCTTCAGTCACAACTGTCATTATGCGGAATCACTGCGCAGAATCATGGATCAAACAATAGTCATTTTCGGAGCCTCAGGAGACCTTACGAGCCGCAAGCTCATTCCGGCCCTGTACGAACTTTCTCAGAAGAACCGACTCCCGAAAAACTATCGCGTGGTGGGAGTTTCCAGATCGCCCCTGACCACTGAAGAGTGGAAGCAGAAACTGAAAACAACCACATCCGAATTCTCTGGCTCCAATTTTTCACCAACGGGGTGGAGCCAGTTTGCCAACCAGCTTCACTACCTAGCGTGCGACATCGATCGCAGCTCGGACTTTCGTAAACTCGGCGACTATCTCAACGAATTAGAATCTGACGCTTCAAACGGCCGTCTGTACTATCTCGCCACGCTCCCCCACCTGTACACGCAAGCGGTTACACAGTTGGGAGATCACAATATGGCCGCAGAAGAGGCTGGCCCAAGACGCGTGGTCATCGAAAAACCTTTCGGCACCGATCTCAAATCAGCGCACCAATTGAATCAAGCATTGCACAGCGTGTTTGATGAGAAACAAATTTTTCGAATCGACCATTACCTGGGAAAAGAAACGGTTCAGAATTTGCTCGTATTACGTTTTGCCAACAGCATCTTTGAGCCCATCTGGAATCGCAATTATATCGATCATGTACAAATTACTGTCGCCGAGGAACTCGAGGTTGGTCGGCGAGGCGGCTACTACGACAGCGCTGGTGTCCTCCGCGATTTCTTTCAGAATCATCTGCTGCAGTTACTAACAATCACAGCAATGGAAGCGCCGCCACGCTTTGAAGCAGACCTCGTTCGAGACGAAAAAGTCAAGGTCCTGCGGGCCATACGGCCACTCCATCAGCAGGAATTTGCCCGCAACACAATACGAGGACAATACGCAGGCTATCGTCATGAGCCAGGAGTAGCTCGCGACAGTCAAACTGCCACATACGCCGCGATTCAATTGCAAGTTGACAATTGGCGTTGGAATGGAGTGCCTTTCTACTTACGCAGCGGAAAGGCAATGTCATGTAGAACAACACAGATCGTGATCCACTTCCGTGAGCCTCCGCACTTGTTGTTCGGCGCTGGGGCCACCGGTATTGGCGAAAACCGCCTGGTAATACAAATACAACCAGCGGAAGGCATTCAATTGCATTTCCAGAGCAAGGTACCTGACGGCGGTATGCGATCACGGTTAGCCAGTCTCGATTTCCGTTTCCAGACTGGCTACACCGAGCAACTACCTGACGCCTATCAGCCACTCCTTCTCGATGCGATCAATGGAGATGCAAGTCTTTTTGCACGTAGCGACGAAGTTGAATTGGCATGGCAAATCGTCGATCCCATTCTCTATGCCTGGCAAAATGAACAGGCGCCCCCTCTCGAGTTTTATGAGCCCGGAGAGTGGGGCCCCACCAACAGCCATCAATGGATACAACAATTCCAACGGAAATGGTTCGATGTTTGTCCTGTGATCCACTGACCATAGTGACGGGGGAGAACGACCTGTCTGCGCAACTACGCAACGGCTGCCGATCGAACGTCCAAAACCGCTGGACGGTGGCACCTCGCAACGTAAGCTCGACACCCACAACCCTAAGGCGTCATGACCCTACGGCCCTTGACTACTACCGCCCGGGAATACCTCGAGTTCAAGATCTGACCGTTGGTCATTTGGCCGCGCTACTGCATACGCTTCAATTCCCGCAGCAGTGATTTCATGACCTACTGTCTGGGCGCTCTCCACCCAATCTTCACACGCGGTGACTTTGGCTTGCAGCTCTGAGAACGCATTGACCGCGTCACGCTGTGAAGAGATGACGGAAAGTGAACCGGCCAGCGGGCCGGTTCCGGTGATATATACCAGCAACGCAACGCCAAATTGCTGAGTATGCAGGACGCTGCGAGACCAACGTGCACAACCATTGCTCTGAGAGGATTCCGCTTAAGTTCTATTCTTACCACGGTAAAGAGTTGTTGGCCAAGGATTACTTATGAAACCTTGCGGGGTGCAACAATCGAATAGAAGAGTGAGACGGCTGACTACAACAAGGAACCCTGTCTACAAGGGAAAGTCTTCCTCGGCAGCCTGCTTACGGTAGATAGGCATGTGTCGATAATAGACTTCCAGAATCATTGTCGCCATCGATGTGCAATACAATCTGCCACCTTGCGAACTATGTCCACCACCCATGTGCCAGCTACCATTTTCATGCCCACGTTGGGACTGGGAATCGACCAACCAATCTCGCATTTCATTATTCCATTCAGTCCATTCAGGTCCCTCCCAATGGCGAAGCACCTGTGTCGCGTAGTAGTTGTAATACATATTTGTCTTCAGAGGGCCGGTCTTGCTCAGAAACTTGACCCCCGCCTGCAGTCCCGGCTGATCTTTCTTCCAACCTAAATACATACGGCACAGCAAGCCTACAGCAGTGGTTGCTGGCCCACGGCCGGGTGAGGTATAGCCATAAAACGCACCCTGCTGAATAGAAACCGCGTCCAAAAACATTGCCGCTTTGGCAACCGTTTGTGGTGGCACCTGCAAATAGCCCATGTGTCCACTTTTCAAGGCCATCAGTTGCCAACCGACTGCCGACGTGTCACCTGGCTGTTTCGCGGAATAACGCCAGCCACCGCCCACCGGGTCTTGCGCAAAGACAATATGGTTCACTGCGTACTGAGCGGGTTGCAGCAGACTCTGATCATTTGTCATCGCATACGCTTCGCAGAGCGCAATTGACGCTAAGCCATGCGAATACATACGGCCCCCCGCGTCGGACAGTTCTCCGCGTGGTCCGGGGCGAACCTTCATGTTGTTGGACAGAAAATACAACCCCTTTTCAACGACCCGTCGGTATTTACCTTCCTGATGCGTTTGCCCCGCACCCAAGAACGGCAGCAAAGCCATTGCTGTCGCACCATTGAATGAAGTAGCCAGGTTGCCTTGGTGTCGACACTTCCCACGACAAGCCGGTGACGGGCGGTGATCAAAACTCCAAGCACCATTGGGAAGCTGATGGAGCGCCAACCACTTCAGCGCCCGCGCAACGGCCGCTTCACTACCCTTGGTTGCGCCCGCTTTGGCAGCCAGTTGTTTGCGCATTGCATCTGATCGGCCCGAGAGCCCCGTCCCTGTTGCAGCACCAATGGTCGCCATCAAATCGGACTTGGGAGCCACTCGGCTACTCACGTCGACCAGTTCGACCTGCATCGCAGCCGGTGGATCCAGATCATCAGCGGTAGGCATGTTGGGTTCGCTCGTCTTTTCCGTCGGAACCGCTACCACTGCCTCGGTCACCAATTCCTCGACCTCCAGGGGCTCAAATTCTTCCAGCTCGAACTCTTCAACTTGGTCGCTCAGTTCCCCAGGGCTGACCATGGATAACTGTTTTTTTTCGGTAAGCGGCAACATAATCAAAGCCAAGACCATTAACCCAACACTATGAACAACCAAGCTGACAAGCCAACTGGGCACTGCATTGAGCAATAAGAACCGACTCTTACGTGGTTCTTCCGACCGCTCCGCAGCTTCCGTATCCGATACACTGGACTCCTCTGCTTCCGGGAGTGGTGCGCTGGCCTGGTCGGATGGACGTTGCTGGGCAGCTGATGCAGCGTCCGGGAGTGCTGGAGGACGCTTCAGGATTTCAGTCGAATCAGTGATTTTGATGCCAGATTCGCTGCCGGAAAGTTCGTTCGCCATTCCAGGGCTTTCTGAGCTAGGAGATACTTGCCCTCAAGAACGAGCCCATGCCGCAGCAAAGGACCCTATTACTTAAAGTACCCAATTTGTCTGTAAACGCAAGCGCTGTAATTGGTTACTACGTTTAATTGGGGCTCGCATTCAAGCCTTATCCATTCCCCGGGCACATCCCTAACTAAAAGTGTAGGTGGTGTTTACAGAACCCACCGCGTTACAGACGGACCCAGCGGTTCTCGGCAGACTCAACTCCTGCCAACTATAGTCTCAATGGCTCGGTAATGGTTACACCAGACGCTGTGTTCCGTTAAGATAAGCGGGTTCCGTGAAGATAAGCGGCCGATAATGCTGTAGTGTGAGCCAAAAACCAAGTAGTAAGGACGACCTGCGATGGCCAAGAGAGGAAAGAAAGCCGAAGTCATCTTCCTCGTTTGTGAAGAAACGGGTGACTACAACTATACGTTGCGCCGAAAACCAGGGGGCGAGAAATTACGTTTGCAAAAGTACAGTCCGCGGCTGCGCAAGCACACGATGCACGTGGAAAAGAAAAAGTAAACGCACCGGCCTAGCAAGTCTGGCCTCCCCTTGACCGTCGAACATTTAGATGTTCGTAATTTAGGTGTTCGTAATGAGGTGTGCTCGTCTGAGCTCGCAACAAGTCAACCAACGGTCATTCGCGTCTTATTAATATACAAACTCCCGAATTCACCAGGATGCCGAATTCCTTGGGGCGCTATGGACAAGCGTTGGCGCATTCCCACACATGACGCTGGACGAATTGAAGATCTTGCAAGCCAAGCGAGCATTCCTTCGATCGTAGCACAACTGCTGGTTGCGCGAGGGTTCTATCATCCCAAAGAAGTTGCTTGCTTCCTGGACACACGTCTGTCCGGGCTTCGCGATCCTGGTGAACTACCAGGTGCGACGGATGCCGCAGAACGTCTCCTTGCGGCCAGTAAAGCAGGCAGACGGATCGTGATTCATGGTGACTACGATGCCGACGGCATGACGGGCAGTGCTATTCTCTATCTTTGCTTGAAGCTCATTGGGGCCGATGTCGGATATCACATTCCCAATCGCCTCGAAGAGGGCTACGGCCTGAAACACGACACGTTGCGCAGTCTGGCAGAGCGGGGCGCATCGCTCGTCATTTCAGTCGACTGTGGCATCGCCAGCGTTGGCGAAGCTGAAACAGCCCGTGAACTCGGAATCGAATTAATCATCACCGATCACCATGAGATGGGCAACGAGTTGCCCCGAGCCGCCACCATCGTCCACCCGCGCTTGCCGGGAACCCATTACCCCTTCGGTTATCTCTGCGGTGCAGGGGTGGCCTTCAAGGTCGCTTGGGCGCTATGCCAGCAAGCGAGCCAAGCAAAAAAAGTCGGTGTGCCGATGCGGAATTTTCTGATGTCTGCTATGGGCATCGCCGCGATTGGAACTGTCGCAGATATGGTTCCTTTGTTGGACGAAAATCGCATCCTCGTACGTCACGGGCTGACAAGCTTACAGGATCGGGCGCAACCGGGTCTACAAGCACTAATGCAGCTGACTCAACTCGACAAGAAATCATCGCTTTCGAGTGATGACATCGCCTTTTCACTTGCTCCCCGATTGAACGCTGCCGGCCGACTCGGCCAGGCCCAACTTGGTGTAGAACTACTTGTCACCGAATCCTCTCAACGGGCCACGGCGTTAGCCGCTTATATTCACGAATTGAATCAGAGTCGAGTCAGTCTTGAACGCAGTGTCCAACTAGCAGCTTCCAAACAGGTGAAGGAGGATACAGACCCCGATCAGGATCCCGCATTGGTACTTTCCGGGAGAGGCTGGCATGCCGGTATCATTGGCATCGTAGCTGGACGGTTAGCGGAAAAACACAATCGCCCGGTGATTCTCATTTCTACCGATACGTTAGGTAGTAAACCTGGCATAGGTTCTGGCCGCAGTGCCTGCGGGCTGAATCTCCACGCTGCACTACAACACTGCAGCCCGCATCTAGTTTCACATGGAGGACATGAAGCAGCCGCGGGCCTGCAAATCTCTGAAGAGAACATCGATGCATTTCGAGAAGACTTTATGCAATTTGCCGCAAACGAGATCGACGCCCATTCCCGCATCCCTGAAATTCACATCGATGCCGAAGCGCCCCTGTCACAACTTACCTTAAGTACGGTCGAACAAATCGAACAATTGGCTCCATTTGGCCAAGGTAACCCGCGCCCGGTCCTGTGTGCCAGTTGCGTCGAAGTCGACCAGCCCAAACGGATGGGCGGGGGCGAGCGTCACTTGACCGTACGGCTATCACAACACGCAACAAAACTGCGAGCCGTTGCTTTTGGACAAGGTGACTGGGCGGAGGAAATGGCTCAACTTGAAACCCCAATCGATGTCGCGTACCGCCCTGTCATCAACCAATTCGCCGGTCGCCGTACCGTCGAATTGCACCTTGTCGACTGGCGTCCTACCAAAATCGCCACATCCAATTCTTGACGCGGACGAAAGAACGTCACTACCAAGCAGCAACGGCAACGGAGTTAAACCACAGGTACCGAGCCCACAACGATTCCCTGCGCAAACCACTGCCGTTCTTCACTTGTGATTGTGTCCGGCCTTGCACGATCCGTTCGAGCATTTGGATCAAGCTGCTCGGTTTTGGTGGTGCATTTCCGGATCCTGTAACCCGCACGGCGGTGCATCTTCAATAATCCCCATACCGCCGGGCCGGAGTTCAGCAACCTCGCGTACAAAAAACTGCAAGATGCCGGCGATCGCTTCTACCTGTCGAGCCTGCGCATGCAAAACTAGTATAAGACCAAATAAAAGGACCAGCAGAGAAACTACTGCCGTCAGCGCTGCAAGCATCCAGAGACTGTCATTTTGAGCGAAAAACCACATCGCCCATAGCCCGCATGGAGCGCCACTACCTAACCCCCAAGCAATGAAACACCACCCCACGCGTCTTTGCATCAAGCCACGCGAGCTCCAATGTTTGTCACTGGCATTTCGCCATGCTGCAGCCGTCTGCCCGATAGGCGTCCTAGTTTCAGAAGCCGGCGGAAACTGGCCTTTGCCTGGCTGGAGTTCTGGTAACTCGTGCAGCACCAGATCAGGGTGCGGGAGGTTCGCATCCCACTCAAAGCGTTCCCATTCAAGACGTGACGAAGCGTTGCTTGACTCAGACAATTTTCCGGAATTACGGCCAACAGTACACCTGTACGCCGGCGCGCTCTCCAGTTCCACAAAATCAATCTCCGACCGGCGGCCCTGTTCGCTCCATAGCGAGCTGCCACAACGTGCGCACCCGACTGCACTCACACCATTGGGCGATGTAATGCCGGGAACGTCCTGTTGACAACTGCTGCACCACATTGGATTCCGTATTCCCTCTCTGGTTATAAGAAACCCTCAGCGAACCACCTTGCCCACAAACAACCACGGCAAGTCCGGCTTGCACCGCACAACAAAGGTAGAAGTGATACCAGTGCAAGCAGTACCACACTCGCAAAGGTTCATCGGCTGATAAGATGGACAAACTATATAGAATCTGACCGACTAACCTCTACAGTAAGGGAGGTTGCCGGATCAACCGGTACCGTTGGACCGGTTGACTGTCCGAATGTGGTCAAACGCTCTGTGTTTCACCTGGTGACCTGACGCGCAAGCGACCTATAGGCTGGCAAATAGTGACACGCAAAAACCCAGGTGTGGTTCAAATCCCCGCAAACACTTCACGCGCGGCATCAACCGTCTGTCGAATGTCTTCGTCTTGATGGCAAGTCGAGAGGAACAGCGCCTCGAACTGGCTACACGGTAGGTAGATACCTCGGTCGAGCATGCCCCAGAAAAATCGTGCGAAACGCTCGGTGTCACATTGGGCCGCGATTTCCCAATGGGAAACCGGCTGTGAATGAAAAAATAGAGTCAACATACTACCCACGCGCGCGACATGGGCATCCGCTCCGCCAATCGCTTCCTGCAGCCCAGCGGCAAGGTCCGCGGCTTTACGCTCTAATTCGACGTAGATGGATTCATCCCGCAAGATCTTCAGCGTGGCAATGCCCGCAGCCGTCGCGATCGGATTACCGCTCAACGTACCGGCCTGAAAGACTTTTCCATTTGGCAACATCTGGTCCATAATCTCCGCCTTCCCGCCATACGCGCCAATCGGCATTCCTCCGCCCACAATTTTTCCCAGGGTAGTAAGATCGGGCGTAATTCCCCGCAGTTGCTGTGCACCTCCATATGCGACTCGAAAACCCGACATCACTTCATCAAAGATGAGAAGCGCTGCATAGTGCTCCGTTAACTTGCGTAACGTCGAAAGAAATTCATGACTGGCCGGCACACAGCCCATATTCCCCACAACCGGTTCTAGGATCACACCGGCAATCCGATCACCGTGCCGATGAAACGCATCTTCTACTACCGATACATCGTTATAGGGCAGAATAACCGTGTCTTGGCTTGTGCCAGCTGTAACGCCCGGTGAATCCGGAACCGCAAGCGTTGCAGCGGAGCTACCAGCTGCAACCAGCAAGCTATCCACATGGCCGTGATAGTTCCCTGCAAACTTGATGATCAGATCACGTTGTGTATAGCCTCGGGCAAGGCGAATCGCACTCATCGTCGCTTCGGTCCCCGAATTCACGAGCCGGACTTTCTCGACCGAGGGCACGGCTTCAATGATCAGCTCCGCTAGGTCATTCTCAGCTTGAGTTGGTGCGCCAAAACTAGTGCCTCGTTGGACCGCTGCTTGAATTGAACTCGTTACTTCAGAGTGGCCGTGTCCAAGAATCATCGGCCCCCATGACAGCACGTAATCGATGTACCGGTTGCCATCAACGTCAAACAAATACGGCCCGCTACCGTGTGTAAATACTACCGGGTCACCACCCACAGCGCCAAAGGCTCGGGCTGGACTATTGACGCCACCAGGCATTAACTGGCGGGCCCGGGAAATGATCTCTTGACTATGCGTGCGTTGCATGTTCTCGACCGTGGATAGATGGCTAGAGCGAAAGCCAGCAGCTCGATAGTTGAAACATTCCATGCTGGCGAGACAGCGACTTCATCCAACTGAGTATCAAAAGTCCGTTCGCAGATCACAACCCCACAAGCTCAAGGACCCGGGGCCTCAGAGGGAAGAAGTCGAACAAAATGTCTGCTACAATCTGGGCCTGATTATTTCACGGAACCATAGTTGGATGACCTCGATGACATTCGATCCCCAAGACCAGCGACGGATCATGGGTAAGTTTGCGACCGGCGTAACTGTCGCGAGCACCCGAAAAGGCAACGACACTTGGGGAATGACGGCCAACGCTGTCACGTCTCTGTCGCTCGATCCGCCCCTGGTCCTACTTTGTGTAAAGCGAGACGGGCAGTCCCATACCCAGTTCTCCGAATCAGACTGCTTTGCGCTCAATATTTTGTCGGCAAAACAACAAGCCGTTTCTGACCGCTTTGCGTTCAAGGGCCCTAAGGATTTCTCGGGGCTTGAGTTTACCACAGCTGAAACGGGAGCCCCCATACTGGCAGACTCGTTGGGTTGGGTCGATTGCAAGATCGTCAACACCATCCGCGCGGGTGACCATGACATGTTCATCGGTGAAATCCTCGCCGGCGATGCCACAGAGGAACAACCGCTTCTCTATTTCTCCGGCGGTTATTCGCAGCTGCTCGCGAACAGTGAATGATACGTCGAATGCTACATCAGGGCTTGAGCGAGGCGATGTCGGTTGTTCTCACGTGTGTCTTTTGGGTTGTACATCTATGCCGCACCATAACGTCCCACAGACTTGATGAGAAAGCAGGAGATATTCAATGACACAGCAAATCGATTACGGCATGTTTATCATGCCATTTCACCCTCCCGAGAAAGCGTGGAGTCAGTGTCTTGACGAAGATCTAGAGTTGATCTGCACTGCCGAACAGTTGGGATTCAAAGAGTTCTGGATTGGCGAACATCATACGATGAAGTACGAGAACATCGTCATGCCGGAGATCTTTATCGCGCGCGCCCTGGGTGAAACCCAGTCGATCCGCATGGGCCCCGCACCCGTCTGTCTGCAACAACATCACCCAGCCCATGTCGCGAGCCGACTGGCCTTCCTGGATCACTTGTCAAAAGGCCGTCTCGCTCTCTGCTTTGGCTCCGGAAGCGTCACCGCCGATCAAGAGTTGTACGGACTTGACCCCAAGATGGGAGCGGCGATGGTACAGGAAGCCATCGAGATCATTCTGTATTTGTGGAAAAGCGAGCCACCATATCACTACGACGGCCAATTCTGGAAAATTGACCTGGACAAGAGTGTCGACGAAGAAACAGGGATCGGCTTCATCCATCGGCCGCTACAGCAACCTCATGCGCCCATCGCGATCCCGGCGATGAGCCGCAACTCAGCCAGCATGAAGATGGCCGGGGCCCGTGGCTATCAACCCTTCGCACATTGCCTTGTCACAGGCAATGTCATCGCGGACTTCTTTACAACGTACGAGGCTGCTGCCCAAGAAGCGAACGTTACTCCAGACCGTTCCCAGTACAAGGTTGCGCGGTCGATCTTTCTTGCGGACACAACAAAAGAAGCCCAGGAACGGGCGCGGACAAATTCGCTGGGTGGCAATTTCGAGTACATCGGGCGACTGTTCGACAAAGGTCTGGGACGCAAGATCTACAAACGTGATCTGGAAATGCCTGACAGTGAATGCAACCTAGACTTTCTCATGTCAGAGCAGATTATTGCAGGCGATGTTGACGAGGTACTGCGGCGTCTATTGGAGCTCATCGAAGAAACCGGCCCGTTCGGTATGCTCACGTTGATGAGCTATGATTGGGACGATAAAGCGAGCTGGGTAAGGAGCATGGAACTGTTCGCCAAGGAACTCATGCCAGCGCTCAACAAGGCCATTGGGGTCACGGTTTGATAGCATGGCATATTGTCACGGTGTAACTCATTTTCACGGTGTAACAACGGTGCAACAACGGTACCCGGAGAGTGCGCAACCCTACTCAATCTACGTTCGTTGTTAGTTTCCAGCCATATTCATTCGGATTGCACATCGGGAGTAAGACCATGCCCGCGCGTTATTGTTGGTTTGCTGTTTTTTTCTTGCTGACAACACCACTGACGCATGCAGAAAAACCATCGCGTTTCATCGATCTGTCACTGCTGGTGGCGGAAAATTATCCCTGCACCTGGCCAGAAGGTTTTCCCCGGTTCCGCCTGACCCATATCAAGAAGATTGGCAGGGAAAGTGCATACAACATCGACACCCTAAACATCGACGGAAATACCGGGACACAAATGGACGTGCCGCCTCACTCGGTCGCGCGACCAGAACTGAAGCTCCCTAATTCTGGACCTTACGGAAACGAGTTCACCGAAAAAGTACCCGCTTGGAAATTCGTCGGTGAAGCTTGCATCATCGATCTTCGTGAATTGCTGGACACGGGTGCTCCAGGTGTGAGCCCGCTGATAACTAAACAACACGTTCAATCTTGGGAAGCAAAACATCGACCGTTTCGTTTCGGAGACGCAGTTCTTTTTCGCAGCGATTACTCTGACAAGTACTATCAGCCACTACCGGCTGGCCGCCGTTTCGTCGCCGATGTGATCGAGAAAAAATACTCGGGTTATCCCGATCCAGACCCGACGACAATGGACTACATCGCATCCCGAAGCGTCTTCCACATTGGTACCGATAGTCCCAGCATGGGTACACTTCCATCTGAGTTGGCGGACCCCGCGCATTTGGCTGCGCTTAAATACGGTGCGATCTTCACTGAAGGAGCAACCGGACTGGGCCAGCTGCCGACAACTGGGGCGTTCTATTGCATGATGGGCCCTAAACACGCTGGAGGGCCGTACGGTGAAGGTCGGTCCTTTGCCATCGTGGGTGACTTGGCGCCGACATTGATCGCATCCGCCAAGCATAAACGTGTCCGGGATCTCTCGGTAACCATGTCGATCGAATATCCTTTGACCTGGCCTGGAAAAGGTGTCGACCACCACCGGCAGCGTTATATGAAGTGTGACTTTGCCTGGGCGGAGAATCTGCAGCTTTACCATCACGGCCACGTCATGGACAGCCAAGCCGGAACACATTTGGTTCCGCCGGCCTATGCATTACCGCCCAAGGCCATGGATAAAAATGTGTACTCGCCGGAAGATCGCATCGCGTTGGACGAATACGAACGCGAATTTGGCCCTCGAGGTGTTTCCGCGGTAACCACGGAACAAGTGCCGCTCTCGCAAACCTGTGGTTGGGCACGAATCATCGATGTAAGCCAACTCGTGGGTTCCACAACCAGGGCGGTCTGGCCAGCATCCCCTGAAATCACTGTTGATATTATCAAGCAATTTGAGACGGAACACGGCAAGCTGAAGCCCGGCGAAGTTGTTCTCTTTCGCAGCGGACATACGGATAGACACATGAAAAAATTTCCTGAAGGTAGCGCCTGTCTCTCCGATCCGATTAACGGCGTCAGCGAAGGCTGGCCTGCTTTGACACCAGCAGCTGCCGTGTATCTCGCGGACCAAGGAATTCGTTGCATCGGCACAGACGGCCCAACGCTCGGTGGCGTCGATCCGAAAAATGCGCTGAAAACGTATTGGGCACTGGGTTCGCGTGGCGTCGTGGGAGTGGAATTTCTCACCAATCTTGGTGAACTTCCCAAGAACGCATATTTCCTCTTCGCTCCTGTCAAGATTCGTGGCTGCCACGGTGGCCCTGGGCGTGCGATCGCGCTGTACTAGTCGCGCACATCGATAGAACAAGAACGACCAATCGCAACGGTTTCCGCGTCCACTTCAACGGTCGCATCGAATCCGTTTCCACCGACTTTCCTGGCCTAGTAGCCTTTGAGGAGCCATGCGTGATTTGTAACATCCACAAATTCCGAGAAAAACTCGCTTCCGGAGCACTCTGTCTTGGCCCGGGGATCACTTTCTATGATCCAAGTGTCACCGAAGCAATCGCACCAAGCGCAGATTTCGTCTGGATCGACCTGGAACACAACCCCACTAGCCTGGAAAGTCTCTTATCCCACTTGATCGCGGCGCGCGCCGGTGGCGTCGCATCGATTGTTCGTGTTCCCAGTCTGGAGATTGCCTGGACCAAACGCGTTTTAGACACCGGTGCCGAAGGCGTTATTCTTCCACGCAGTACGACAGTCGATGAAATCAGACAATTTGTCGATGCCTGCCGTTATCCGGATGCTGGCACACGGGGTTTTGGTCCACGCAGGCCGACGAATTACGCTCGCTTTGGTGGCAAGGAGTACCTGCAACATGCCAACGATCATGTCTTCGTCGTTGCTCAGATTGAAACGGTAGAGACCCTTGAGCAACTCGACGAGATCGTTACGATCCCAGGGCTGGATTCGCTCGTGGTTGGACCCAACGACCTCTCCGGATCGATGGGCATGTTAGCGCAGATTGACCACCCGCGAGTTCTGGAAGCGATCAAACAGATTGCAGAGAAAGCACATGCCGCGGGACTCTACGTCGGACTTGGCATGGGCGCGACCATCGACTACGCACTCGAGGTGCGCACACTCGGTGTCGACTGGGTCCAGTGTGGCAATGACTTCGAGTACATGATCCGTTTTGCCGATCAGTTATATGGCGACATCCGACAACGGCTTGACACTCCCTAGTCATTCAGTTCCTCCACCAGTGCCGCCAAGAGACGTGTGACAAAAAGCACCGCAGGTGAGTCACACCGGATTTCACAAAACACGTGGCGTCTTCTAGTACCCGACCAAATGGCACTTGTCTGTATCGGCATGAGCAGGGGCCTCTCATTGCTCCATACGTCGTTTGGGACTTCACGTTCGCAGTATTGCACGACCGCAAGCTAATGTGCCAAGCCATTTTCGAGTTTCAATTGGTACTTTGGCAGCAACGTCGCGTTGCGGTTGCAGAGATTTCTCCAATCAGGATGATTGGTCAAGTATCCCATGACACATATCGATGGGTTTGGTTATCGTTAGTCCTGAACTGGGTCAGAGTAATGTTGCATGCGGTCATTATGGCAGGAGGCGCCGGCACACGTTTTTGGCCGGCCAGCCGATCCAAGTTACCCAAACAACTCCTCCATTTCGGATGCTCGCAAACGATGCTGCAATCGACTGTAGCGCGCCTGGATGGCCTCGTCCCCCAGGACAACGTAATGGTCGTGACAAATCAAGCACTCGTCGCGCATGTCTCACAGCAATTGCCCGGTTTGGCCCCCCAAGCATTGCTTGGCGAACCCTGCAAACGCGACACCGCGGCGTGCATCGGGATGGCCGCCGCAATCATCTTGAAACGTGACCCGAAGGCTACGCTGCTTGTCATGCCTGCAGATCATCAAATCGAAACCGTGGAGTCGTTTCAGCGTACGATTCAACACGCGTTGCGACTGATTGAAGATCGGAGTGGACGACTGGTGACCTTTGGAATTCGCCCAACCTATGCGGCCGAGAGTTTCGGCTACATCGAGCGTGGTGACCACATTACGCTCCCTGATACCCCGCCAGATGAACTGAATTCATTTCAGGTGCGCCGTTTTCGAGAAAAGCCGACTGCCGATCTGGCGCGCGAGTTCCTCGCCGACGGTAATTTCCTCTGGAACGCTGGAATCTTCGTCTGGAAGGCCAGCACGATCGACGCCGCGATTGCGCGATTTGAACCAGAAATGCACGAACACCTGAGACGCATTGTGGAAGCTGCCGATACACCTGACTTTGCCGCCATGTTCCAACAAGAATTCAGCAAGATCCAAGGACGTTCAATCGACTACGCGGTCATGGAACGACATGAAGACGTTGTCGTCGTCGAGGCGCCCTTTAATTGGGATGATGTGGGTAGCTGGCAAGCGGTTGCACGGACCCAAGGTCATGACGCCGACGGAAATACTGTGGTTGGCAAGCACCTCGGTATCAATACCACCGGTTGTATCGTTCATACCGATGACGAGCATTTGATCGTCACTCTTGGACTCCAAGATTGCCTTGTTATTCGCACCCCCGATGCAACATTCGTCGCCAACAAACACGACGAAGAGGCTATCCGTGATGTGGTAGCGCAGCTACGGCAGCGTGGTTGGACAGATTATCTGTAGTGCTTAATACCGCGGCGGACTTGAATATTTTCGGCAAGATTCCACGCACGCTGCAACGATGACGGTTTTTCCCGCCCCGCCGAGGTTTCTCCCACGGTGTTTTGCATGGTTGCAAACCGCTGTTCTTGCATACGGATGCTAACATAGAAGAAAAGAGGGTTCTTCAAAAAACAAAACCCTGAAAGTGAGCCCGCAAACTCAATAGCCTAGCAAACTACATTTGTAAACGCAGTACAGACTTGGCTAACGGGCGGCTGGGCAGTGAAGTTTTTTTCTACCCCCTGTCTTCGGGAAACTGACAACATGAACAAAACCCTGCGTGTCATCGCAACAGTCCTGTTTGTTGTCATTGCCACCAACAACTTACCAGCACAAGACAATACTTCAGGCGCGGTGCAGCTAGTCGGTGAAGCAACCAGTCAATGGCAAGTTGGAGTCACGATTTCCGCGGTCGGAAACTGCCGAGGACTGATCGCCAGTATCCCAGTTTTTACGGACTGGCCGGAGCAGCAAGTCCAGGTCGTGGAAGAGAATTTCTCAAAGCATGTCAAGAACGTGCAGTTTCGAATTCTCGGTGGCGGCGTGAAACAAATGATCGTCGTGATACCGTATATCGGCCCTGGCGAAACGGCGCAAGCGTTAATCACTTATGAAATTACCCGTCAGGCAATCGAAAGTCCGCGAGACACCAGCAGGCTAACATCACCCAAGAAGGTTCCCCGCTCAATGAGGCGTTTCTTGGGCAACAGTCCATATATTGAAACAAGCAACTCACGAATCCGCGCAGCCTCCAGAACCCTAGGGCAAGATGCAAGCAACGACTGGGAAAAAGTCGAAGCCATCTATGACTGGGTCCGAGACAATGTCCAATACGAATTCTCAACCAAGCTAAAAGGTGCCGCAGCCGCACTGAAAGATGGCAAAGGTGACTGCGAAGAAATGACTTCGCTTTTCGTAGCGATATGCCGATTAAACAAGATTCCTGCACGCTGTATCTGGGTTCCTGGGCACTGCTATCCCGAATTCTACCTTCAAGACCCCGCTGGACGGGGTCACTGGTTTCCCTGCCAGGTCGCAGGACAACGAGACTTTGGTAGTATGCCTGACCTGAGACCTATTATTCAAAAGGGCGACAGCTTCAAAGTACCGGGCAAGAAGAAACCCCAGCGTTATGTTTCAGAACTACTAAAAGGTCAGAGTTTTGTCGGCGGAAAACCGAAAGTTCGCTGGGTTCGAAAAATGCAATCCCAATAATCCAATGTGTGGCACAACAAGTGTGCGGCTACGATAGTACAGGCCGCCAACAATCACATTGGCTTCCAAAAACATTTGGAGATTACTTCGCCATGACGGCAGAAACAAACGAGAACGCAGAGGACAGGGCTCAATCCACGCAATTGCCAAGTGACAAGGTCAGCGAAACCGCAAACGGCGTCGATTTACCTCGCATCGAGCGAGCTGTAAAGGAAATTCTCGCCGCTGTCGGCGAAGACCCCGAACGAGAGGGTCTCATCGAAACACCCGGCCGTGTCGCCCGCATGTACGCTGAGATGTTTCGTGGCCTCTATAGCTCGCCACGGGAACACTTGCAGAAATTTTTCACTGAAAAATATGACGAAGTGGTGTTAGTACGCGATATTAGTTTTTGCAGCATGTGCGAACATCATCTGCTGCCGTTCATTGGCAAAGCCCACATTGGATATCTACCCAACGGGAAAGTGGTCGGACTCAGCAAATTGGCGAGGGTCGTCGATGAAGTTGCCCATCGACCACAAGTCCAAGAACGGATGACCGAAGAAATTGCTGATATGTTACTGGACGAATTAAATGCGAAGGGCGTAGCCGTAGTCATCGAAGCAAGTCACAGTTGCATGACCATCCGAGGTGTCCGTAAACCCGGCAGTCTGTGTACAACATCTGCCATGAAGGGGATCTTCCGCAAAAGCCTGTCCACGCGTGCTGAAGTGATGCAGCTAATCTACGGCGATCGGCGCACCTGAATCAAGCGAGACGCATGAACACCCTATTCGCGCCGTATTCCACATGCATCTCAATCTCTCCCCGTCACCCATAAAATTCAATCTGACAGCTTTTTGAGAGAACTCGGCGCCGGTGTGGAACAGTGGAACGGTGCGTCGTAGCACGTGCGCAACGGGTGGTCATCCATAGGTTTGCTGGCTAGCATGAACAACTAACACTGGCTCGCTCCCTGGCAGCAAAGAACAACACGACTTGTCTAGCCTTGCTCTGATTCTCGTGCCATTTGCCTTCCGCCTCACATTCGGCGTCGGTCTGGCGATGCGCCTGATTGTGTCTCCAACCGTGAGCAACGGTTTTTTTCGAGTCAATTTATGGATATTGCTGGGGATAAACACTTTTGCTGGCCTCGTGCTGTACGGTGAAATCACTAGTCGGAACCAGAATTACGCCTACCGGTTCGCCACGATGACCTTGACCGTAATACTACTGGTCACTTGTTATTTGGGGTCGGTATGTTGGCTCTACCAGTGGCGCCGAGTTGGCAAAATGGCCCTTACCTTCATCGTAGCCTCAGCGATCGCAGCCGCGATTCTGACGATGCCACAACATTTTCACACTAGCTTTCATGTCATCCTTGGCTTGCTGGATGTTGTTTCAAGTGGCTTCGTACTGGGATTCATGCTGTCCGCAATGCTACTAGGCCACTGGTATTTGAACACACCTTCCATGGAACTCACTCCATTGAATAGGCTGGTGCTCTTTATCCTGATCGCGACAGCATTACGCGTGCTAGTTTGCGGCACTGGTTCTGTACTGCTCATCCTCGAGTCATCGATCTCAACGCTGGGAGCAACTTGGTTGGCTTTTCGTTGGCTTGCTGGGTTGCTAGGGCCTTTAGCTATTGCCTGGTTTACACGTTTAACACTTCGTGTCCCGAACACTCAAAGCGCAACCGGATTACTGTATGCGGGAGTGATTGTCACATTTATGGGCGAGTTGATCGCGGCGATGGTATCCGCCGAATCGCAATATCCCGTATGATGGCAACTCCGATTTTCATCGCAACGTGCTGACTCGATCATGAATGTCACGTTTAACTGCCCACACTGCGACCGCCCCACACGTCAGCCTTTCAACACTGCAATTCCAGAAGTCTCTTGCGGCCACTGTCAGTCAATAACGCCACTTGTAAGAATGCCGGAAGATGACTCTTCTACCGGAAAATGTATGCTTTGCGCACGCGGCGAACTGTTCACACGAAAGGACTTTTCGCAACGTCTCGGATTAACCATCATCGCAGTCGGATTTATTGCCGCCACAATCACCTGGGCCTGGCATATGCCGCTAGCCACCTACGCCATCCTGGGTCTCTCCGCAGCAATCGACTTCACTCTTTTTTTCGTGGTTGGCAACCTTTTGGAGTGCTACAACTGCCATGCGGAATTCCGTGGTTTGGAACATCTTGGCGAATTTCAGGCGTTCAACTTGGAAACACACGAGCGTTACCGTCAACAATCCGCTCGCCTGCGTGAGGCAACCGAGAATCCCCGTGGACCTTAAGCTTCTGCCACTCTGACAAGCGCCGTGCTATTTGTTTCGACACGGTTATTGCTGACTCTCTACTGTCAAACGGTCATGGACCAAGAACGGCAACGCATTCAAGACGATCTTCGGGGCCGGCTGGATGGCGAAGTGCGCTGTGACGACCTGATGTTGCAGCTCTACGCGAATGACGCAAGCATCTTTGAAATTCGCCCCTTGGGCGTTGTCCGGCCGCGTGGCGTGAGTGATGTAGTGGCCTGCGTCAAATACGCTTCGGAAAACGGGATTCCGCTGCATGCGAGAGGAGCCGGAACTGGACTGGCGGGTGAGTCCTTAGGACCTGGCTTAGTGATCGATTTCTCACATGGCATGCGACGCATCCTTGAGATTGATGAATCAACGGCTCGGATTCAACCTGGCGTTGTACACGCTACTCTGAATCAGCAATTGGCGGAGCAGGGCAGGTTGTTCGGACCGGACCCGGCGACGGGTAGTGTTTCCACCATGGGAAGTGTACTGGCACTCGACGCAGCCGGAAGTCACTGGATGCGTTACGGCTCAGCCAGGCAACACATTCAACAACTTGAAGTAGTCCTCGCAGACGGCGAAGTCGTTCAACTACGTCACCGTTCGGTTGCCAGGAAACCAACTGACAACACCCCGCGCGAAGAAGAGTTGGTCCACCGAGTATCGCGTCTCTTGGAACGTGAACATCCACTGATCGAGGCGTATCAGCCGAAAACGTGCGTCAACCGGTCGGGATACCAGTTACAAGGAGTACTCGAGAAAGGCGACATCGATCTGACGAAACTCATCGCGGGGTCCGAGGGAACGCTGGGATTTATCACCGAGGCAGTTGTGACGACGGACCCGCTGCCAGCCCATCGAGGTCTCGTGTTGGCGTTTTTTGATCGGCTTGAAAAAGCGGCCGTTGGCGCACAAGCTATGCCCGCATTAGGAGCGTCTGCCTGTGACCTGATGGATCGGCGGCTATTGAGCATGGCCCGTGAGTCGGACCCACGATACGACGTGGTCATACCTGCACAGGCGGAGGCAATGCTACTTATCGAATGTGAAGATAAAGACCCGGCGCTGCTACGTGACCGGTTGCGTGCGATGGTAGCCAAACTCCAACGGCGTCGGCGTCTTGCATTCGAAACACGGACCGCCCTGGAAAACGATGAAGTTGAGTTTTACTGGATGCTCGCGCGGCGCGTCGTACCAACCTTGTACAGGCTCAAGAAGCAAATTCGCGCGCTCCCTTTCGTTGAAGATATAGCTGTTCCCCCCAAGGCGCTGGCAGATTTCCTAGTACGCGTTCAAAACGTATTCAAATCGCATCAAGTTACTGCTTCGGTCTTTGCACACGCGGGGCACGGCCAGTTACATATCCGCCCTTTTCTTGACTTGTCTAATCCTGATCATGTGCAAAAGCTACAGGTGTTGGCGCATGACCTGTACTCTGCTGCTCTAGAAATCGACGGAACGATCAGCGGAGAACATGGCGATGGTCTGAGCAGAACGTGGTTTGTCCGCAAACAGTTCGGCCCCCTTTACCGCGTGTTTGAGGAGATCAAAACGATCTTTGACCCCCAAACACTCTTGAACCCTGGCAAAGTCATTTCTGACGATCTTTCGCCAACCGACTATCTGCGGCCAGTAACCACCAGTGCACGGCCATTTGCGGACGATGCGAATCGCCAAGGACATCACGAAATCGAGGCGTCATCGGTCCCTCCCCCCCAGCAAACGACCGAGGAATTGGTACCTTTGCAGCTTTCTTGGAACGCCGACGAGCTTGCCTATCAAGCGCGCGGCTGCAACGGTTGTGGTCGTTGTCGAACTCAGTTGCCTACCGAACGCATGTGTCCCATTTTTCGCTTTGCACCACGCGAAGAAGCGACGCCGCGCGCAAAGGCGAATTTGTTGCGTGGCCTGCTGACCGGAAATCTCCCTAGCGAGCATTTATCCAGCGATGAGCTCAAGGCAGTTTCTGACCTTTGCATTAACTGTCATCAGTGTCGCCTGGAATGTCCGGCAAGCGTCGACATCCCCAAACTCGTTACCGAAGCCCGTGCGCAATACGTGGCAACAAATGGCCTGAGCCGCACAGATTGGGTCATGTCCCGTCTAGACTGGTTTTCCCAATTGGGAAGTCGCTTTGCCCCACTGGCCAATTGGGCCATTGGAAACCGAGCAATGCGTTGGCTGATGCAGTACATACTGGGAATTTCAGCCGGGCGCAAGTTACCGCGTTTTGCCCGAACTAGTTTTATGCGTTGGGCACACCGCGAAAGATTAACACAGCCGCCTCGTAGTAGCGGACAGAAAGTTGTCTATTTTGTCGACACTTATGCAAATTGGCATGACGTCGACCTCGCCATGGCAGTTGTAGACGTTCTTAAACACAATGGCGTCTCAGTCTTTGTACCCTCTGACCAGCTGGGATCGGGAATGGCTAAGATCAGCCTGGGAGCGATCGAGGATGCTCGTGAAGTGGCGACAACAAACGTACCGTTACTGGCAAACAAGATCCGCCAAGGTTACCACGTGGTCACCAGCGAGCCATCGGCGGCATTAGCACTCACACACGAGTATCCAGCACTACTTGACGATGAAGATGCGCACCTGGTTGCCTCCAATTGCAGTGAGATTACAGCCTATCTTTGGAAACAGCATCAACGCGGACAGCTCGAACTGGACTTCAACCCCATCAACGCAACGGTTGCTTACCATCAACCTTGTCATACACGCGCGCTACAGACCGGTTCCCCCAGCGAACACTTGCTACGCCTGATTCCCGGACTGACCGTTCGAACAATTGACGCTGGATGCTCGGGCATGGCTGGGACGTTTGGTGTGAAACGCGAAAACTATCGCAGCAGCCTCCGCGCTGGGCGCGCCTTGATTTCATCACTGCGAGAGACGGCGTTCCAAGTGGGAACTACCGAGTGTAGTGCGTGCAAGATCCAAATGGAGCAAGGCAGCACCAAGCCAACCATCCATCCTCTAAAATTGCTGGCACATTCGTATGGACTAAAACCAGAATTTGCTTCGCTACTAACGGCGCGAGGCGAGGAGTTGATAGTGACGTGAAAATCACCGTTCGACTATTCGCGGTGGCTCGAGACCTGGCAGGCAGTCCGTCGGTCGAAGTCGACGTCGATGAAAACGCCAACATCGCTGATTTGCGTGCTGCATTAATCAATGCATTCCCGGCGCTCTCTGACATCGTTGATCACATGTTATTTTCAGTGGATTCAGAGTATGCGAGCGACCACACTACGATCACCGCTGAGTCCGATATTGGCTGTATACCACCAGTCAGCGGTGGTTAGTCCCGAAATTGACGACCCGCCAAACCCAGCTGCTGTCGTTACTACACCACCCGAGATCAGTAGTTCCAGATCACTACGCGGTTGGCCTGCTCCCCAAAAACTGATCCATGTGTTATGAGAGTCTAACCGCCCGAAATTGGGCCAGGAGGACTTTCATGAAGAGCAGGAAGC
>PAQH01000040.1 GCA_002709225.1 Planctomycetaceae bacterium | reverse complement strand
TGTCAGCAATTTCGGTAGAGTCAGATCACATATTGGTAGTAAAACGCGAATCTTAAAACCGTGGTTCACTTCAGCCAAAGATTATTATTATGTTCATTTGTTTGCAAACGCAAAACGATTTACAAAACTTGTACATCGACTCGTGTTAATGGCCTTTGTAAAGAATCCTAATCCAGCATATTTCGATAGAGTGGACCATATAAACCAGAACAAAAGAGACAACCATCTGAACAATTTACGTTGGTCGAATTCAGTTCTCAATGCATTAAATGGAAATCAGAAAGGTTTCTCCTATAGGAAAGATCGTAATAAATTTGAGGCATCAATAAAAATTCACGGTAAATCGATCTATCTTGGTCTGTTTAAATATTCTTATAATGCCAGAAAACGTTATTTGGAGGCAAGAAAAGATGCATTGAACTCTTTGGATCGTTATCATGTCTATTAGATAAATGGGCAAACAACTTTTTGATCAATATACATTACTGCATTTTAGCTGTGGAGTAATAGCATATTTTTGGGGAGTGACAATTTGGTATTGGATGATAGCACACGTTATTTTCGAGATACTGGAGAATACGACTTTCGGAATGAAATTTATTAATGAAACACTTACATTTTGGCCTGGTGGTAAACCAGAGCGTGATTCCTTCATAAATATTATTGGGGATAACCTAGGTGCAATGGTTGGTTGGTATTGTGCTAAAGCTTTGGAACGATTAGGTGAAGAGAGAAAGTGGTATTAGATAAATCCAAGTTCTTTTAACTTATTTAGTCCAATAGTTGAGATTTTATAAACACCTGATTTAATTTTTTGAATATCTTTCTTAAAACGTTCATCAACATCATCCTTTTGTAAGATTATTCTGATACATTTTTGAATGATTTCGTTTTCAATTTCACTTTCAATAATAATTTCAGGTTTCGGTATTAACAGCCAATCCTCGAAAAATTTAAAATTGATCATTTTTTAATTCAATATTCCTTCAAAAGGAACATGTCCGTCCTCTTCTTCTTCGTCATCGCTTGTACTAATTCCAGCCTCTTCTCCGAGAAACCCTCCGTATCCAGTTCCTGGTAGCGGTATCTCTCCAACTTCAAGATCAGCTACCTCACCCAAGATGGGATGATGAAAGGTAGGAAGAGGAAGTTCTTCTGGTAATGGCTGATAAGGTGGGCGA
Organism: Planctomycetaceae bacterium; assembly: GCA_002709225.1. GTDB lineage: Bacteria > Planctomycetota > Planctomycetia > Pirellulales > Pirellulaceae > UBA9264. The sequence continues at coordinate 19,782 of PAQH01000040.1, read as the reverse complement.
TCATCATCATCAGCAGCTTGTTCAAAAGTAAAATATCTATACACGAACCACAACAGAAACATCGCGAATATTGCACTTTGTACCCAAGTATACTTTTGTTTCCATAATACAAAATAGAAAAATGGCCCTAAATTCAAAACAATGGATTGAAAAATGTTGTTATTTAACCTTATCTGATACCTTTCATCTTCGTGTTGCTCTTCTTGATAATAATCGTATCCATAAATCATAAAAAATGATATAAAGAACGGAATCCATTTTTGAGTCCATAAACTAAGTGTTAAAATCATCTGATATGTCATAGAGAATGGTACACTTTTGTCATTCATAAGAGGAATGAGTATTGCCCCTCCATAAATTAAAGGAATATACATATTATTCCAACCTAACAGATATTCACACAATAAAATAATGCCGATATTTAAGTATGGTGATAATTCAAAATCAAATTGTGGCAGATACTTCGAACCCTCAAGATTCTCTTGCGTGAAATCATCGATCGCCTCATCATTTAGTTTACGAACAACGAAATATAGACAAAAAGTAAGTGCTGTAACGATTTCTAGAGTTAATTTCATTTAATTAATGTTTATTTTAACGCCGTCTTCTAGTCAAAAGGCTCCAAAGAATAAGGAAGATTAGGACCATTGCCAAGACCCACGACCAGGTTATATTTTCTTCGAAAATCGATGTATTCCGAACTCTTTCAGCAGATGCGATATATTCAGGACTCCATTGTGTCCGAGCTCTATCTAATTCAGAAACAGTCTGTGATATTGTACTTGGAACAAAGGATGGTCGACCTCTGACTGCTTTTGGTCGTACAAGCGGTCGAAACGAACCACCACTCGATAAGGCTGGCACATCAGTTGGGTTGTAGGGTGTAACAGGTCGAAAAGAGGGTTGAACGTTCGGTTCTGGATTAATAGAGGTTTGACTTCTCCGACTGACGCTTCGAGATCGAGTCAAAGAAGCTGGTGTTCGAGTATACGTAGGTGATGGTGTTGGATCAGCATCGAGTGGATTATGTGTTGCCCATTCATTGAATAAAGTATGAAAGCGTTTGAATTCAGGTAATCGAAATAATTCTTGCTCTTTGCGTCGTATCTCAATCGAAGCTGCAGCTCCTGTTTTTTCGGATTCAGGATATGCGATCCCAGTCATTTCGAGTTGAGTTTTATTTTCATTGTATTCAAGTCTCGATTGTTCATTTAAATTAAGAGTGAAGAAACCTAGTCTATTGTTTATTTGCTGATTCACAAAATCCACTGGATGAACACTGAATTCCTCCTCATTATTTTCAATCCAAGCTCTAAATATTGGTCGAAGTCGTGTCCTAAACCATCTATTAATAACATCTGGGTGAAAATCTGGAACCCAAAATGGATCCTCTTTCAAAAAATGTATCCAATGTTGAGCAAACAAAATCAAACGATCGCGTTGGTCAGCCCCTTGAGGTACTTTGAAATCATGGTTCGCAAAATCCTCTTCAAAATTATATGGTGGAGAGATCGATCGAGATAGAGAACTTGGTACATCCGATAACCCTGGAGACGCTTGTGGAGATCCTTGTTTTTGCTCTTGCGGAGAAGGTGTTCGATTCGGAGTTGGCGGCAACGATTGAAATCTCGGAGAAACCTGCCTGGAACGACCGCGTTGCAACATATCAATTTCCAACAATTCATGCTCAAAATCAGTATCCAATGGATAATCGGGTTCAGGTATTTTATTTTGATATTCTTTTCTCAAGGCATCTCGTTCTATTTCTAGAATTTGAAGAAATCTAGGTGGTTCACTGAGTCTTGTATGATAGATCTTCCTCCAACCTCTTTGGATATATTCAATTTGGTTTATTCTTTCATTGATTTCATCTATTGAAAATTCTTCGGCACGTTTATAATGCTCTTGATTATTGCTACGAACAGATTTTTTCAAAATATCTATAAACAAAGGGTCCTCGTAAGCAAAATCCTTTTCAAATATATCCCATTCAATATTAGCCAAATATTTCATATGGACTGCAGAATTCCATTGAATGAGCCTTTTACTGATCTGGTAATATGTATCAATAAGTGGCCAAATCCGTACACCAGTTCTAGGTTCAACATATAATCCAGTTTGAAAATGTTCAGGACGATAGAAAAACCATTCATTCGCTTCCAATGCTTCATTGATGTTGCTATCATTATTATTACAAAAGAAAGGTGCTCTCGTATCTTTATTACGTAGTCTACTGGTATACCACACAACATCATCAGGCCTTTCATCCTCTTCCATTTTGTAAAAGACGCCATCCTCATCCTCAGGTACTTCAAAATCAACAGGAAAACCCCTAAAATTACAATCCATGTCAAAAATAGTATATCTATTAATTGGTAATGGCACTTTGCGTGTAAAATGAGTCGGACCATAACATTTCCAGTAATCTAATTTTAAACAATCGCCGATTAGATGCAAAGTTTCGTAACATCTCTGAGATGGATCTCTTTCTAGTATCGTTTCCACGTTACTTCGTTGACAAAGAATATTGCCGGTGCCTTCTACAAAGAATCGAGGAACGGAAGCATAAGAGACGAGTTGTTGAGTCTCGTCGTTCCATCTATCATTTTCATCCTCCCCCTTAAGTCCAAGCCGGCGAAATCTTTTTGGTAAATCAGCAGTGTAAAATTGGTCAACATATCGATATTGATAATTATGTTCATTTGAAAGAAATTCAAACCAATGCAAGGCAAGGCAACGATAGGAATATTTCAAGCCCTCTCCTGGTTCAAAAAATCTCGAAGGAGATCGAGTATGATAATAGCGAAACTCTTCGAAGAATCGTGAAAATTGAGTTGGTTCATCACTTTCCGCCATCATCATCAGCGATCGATGGTTCATGAAAGGGATTCCAGTCCTGATTCTTTGTTTCTTGAATTGTCCAATTTTTGTTAACGGTAATTTGTTCTCCGTATTAGGAATCTCAGAAAATGGTGTGTATTCTGAGATTTCTCCTTCGTTGAGCCAATTATCAATAAATTCTTCTGAAACAAAAGTAAATGCTCCTTCAAGTTTATCACTTTCCCAATTCCGGTCCACTAATACATAGCCATATTCGTCTGTTTTGTCGTTGGGAACTTTTACTAGTACCATCTTCCACTCTCCATCATCCCCGACATTCCATTTCTGCATTAAATGATACTTTGGTTGGAATGGTACAATCGTAGAAGTGGGAAGTTTTTCTGTTTCTTTTTCTTTTGGTTTGATTGCTGTGAATTTATCTTTTCCAAGATCATCATCCGGCTCAAGAAATGGGGTAAACTTTGTTAAAACACCGGTTCGAATCCACTCTGTTAGCCAAGCTTCACTAATATCTGATTTCTCTGGGATTTCATTTTCGACTTCAAATCTATTGAATTGGATATATTTGTAATGTTCATTCTCATTTGTTGGTACATCAATTAGCACAATTTTATAATCTCCTTTATTCCATTTTTGACCTTTACGATACTTTGGAATAAAAGAAGGCGTTTTCTTCGGAGGTGCTTTCTTCGGAGGTTGTTTTTTTGGAATTTTAAACATATTATCCCATTTTCGCATAACTTCATCTAAAGTTGGTGGTTTCAATTCCTCAACTGGAGGATCTTTATCCTTAGGATCTTCATCTGGCGGAACAAATTTACCTTCGGTTGGCAATTTTGTAGCGATATATCGCAAGTTACTAACATAACATCTTCGATCCATCTCCGGAGACGATGGCAATATATAGCCGTCCATACCTAATCTGAAAAAGAAACCAAATTCTCCTTTATCAAATGTGCTTTTGGTATCTCGATTTGCAGGTTTAAGAAAAAAATTATAACCGAGTTTTTTATCGTCTAATAAACCAACCGATTGACCTTCAAGTGTAATGATTCTACAGCGAATCCATAGACCTGTTTTTGTTAATTTCTTGAAAACAAATGCTAAGTCACTTATTGAGTAAGCCGGCAATTCCTTTTGTCCACAAATACCGTTATCTCGAATCCAACAATATTTGGGATTGGTTTTATAGAATTGTCTAATCTTTTTCGACAGGTCCAAATATTTTCCAAACATGGAATCTAAATAGTTTCGTTCGATTCCAACAGATTTTTCAGTCTCTTCAAGCCATTTTATATCATGCTTAAACAGTTGTTCTCCCCATTTGCCTGTTTTAGTAAATAAATCCACAAATTGATCGACTAAAATAAAGGGCACCGTTCCGACGACCGTGTTCACTCCTAATTCGAGAGCTGACGCTAAAACAGAATCCATTAACACACTGCTAACCAATTCACCACTTAAATCTTCGAGAGTTGGTAAACTTACGTCTTCCATTGAATCGGCAAAAAACATATCTTCCACATCTCCATCATTGTCAAGTAATTCAAGTTCGTCAAGCATTCTCTGTGCTTCATTCAAGTCATCCATTGTTGTGTTTTCCTTGAAGAATCCATCTTCCACATCACCGATTTTTTCCTCTTCATCGATCGCATCAAATCTTGGAGCATCCAAATCGACTCGACGCATTTCACCCAGCTCAATCTCACCTGGAAATTCAAGTGTGTCGATACCCAAATCGTCAAAATAAGAATACCCACCCGTGTCATAAAATTCGTTACTATGTGTTTTGGGCAGATCAGAAATGTCAACACGCATTTCCATCATTTCAACCTCTTCAGGATATTTTTCTCCAATGTTTCGATAGAGCTCAAGATCAAAGGGTGTGATACCAGTTCCAGTCATTTTTTGGGACAATGGAACATCTGGTTCTGGTAAAATCTGTTGTAATTCAATGGAGCTCCGATCCACGAAATTTCTTTCCGCTCGCATGGTTTCAAGTAATTCCATGTCAATCGGTGCTTCCTTCATTTCATCATTCCATTTTGCATCTTGGATAATCTTGAGAGCGTTTTCCAAGCCTTCTTCTGTCCTTGTGCTATATTCCTCTGCTCCGATTTTTCCATCCATTTCGGGGAGCTCATGAAGGTCTTCTAAAATATTTCTTGTTTCATTTAGAACTATATCACGTGGTTGCATTTCAATATCACCAGGTTCGGCAAATCGTCGATCTCTCAAATCTTCCACTCTTCTTGTCGAGTCGCGCATTCTTGTCAGTTCGGCTTCTGCTTGAGGCTTATCATAATATTTTTTTTTGATATCCTTTGCATAATCTGTGAGTTCGACGTAGGCAATCTCGAGGCCTTCGCTTATGCCTTCGGAGATTCCTTGATAAAGTTGACGACCTGCCGACTCCCAACCTCCAAATATATTACCGAAGTTCATGTTATTTATTTTAATAATAAAATGGCCGAACGATTTAATTCAGTCAAATTCGATAAATTCACGAGCGATGGTCAAAATCTTGTAACAGAATTTCTGTCAAGTTATGCGAAGAGCTTTGTCAAAGGTTTCACATCAAGTAAACTGGCGGGCTCAGCACTCGGCACAGCTGTGCTTTCAGAAGTCGAATTACCTATAGCCGCAGTAGGCGCATTTTTAAGTACCGCAGCTTCTTTATTCACGACTGAAAAGGTTCAAACACATTATGAAATTGGTAGTGTGGCAATGTATAAGAATGGATATTATCCTGTTACACCCGAGGAAGAAGCCATGCTCGCAATGAGTCAAGTGGATGATAGCTTTGAGCCTTTGGCTATGGTACCTCGATATGATATTTGCATAATTCGAAATGAATTGGCTGATGGTCGATACGAAGTGTTCGATCTCGCACAACAAGATACGAAAAAAGTATCGGTGAATGATTTACGTCCAGAAAAAGACGATAATCTATCACGCTTCGATGTTTTTACTAAATTGAAAAAGAAATTTACGGATTATGTTGCTCCAAAAGTCATGAACACGTTGAAGTATCACATCGGTGATTTCGTAAGCATGTCAGGAAGTGAAGGCATATCGGATTTCTCAGGTATTATTCAAAAGATAACAAATGATGAAGTGATTATCAAAGCCGGTTCCCAACTCAAACATGTATTAAGAAAAGATTGGCCGAAATTGCTAAGTAAAGTAGATCAATTCAATTTACAACACACCGTAAATGGTAATTCAGATTTGCATGTGAATCAGATTATGTTATATAAACAGGGCAAAATATTAAGGCCGTGTGTCATTGTTCAAACGAATCCGAAACTCAAGATTCGGGCTTTTCATGTACAACAAGTTTTTCAATGCGAACCCACAGATTTAGTCAAACCTAGTGACGAATATAATACAAAATTATATGCCACTCCAGAATATCGAAAATTCATTGATATGGTGAAAACCACTCCATTCGATCAAAGTGAGCGAATGAAAATAGTGGAAGATGACAAAAGTTTATTAGCTCTCCCCAATCCGAACGAGTTCTATAATTTATTCCATTCGAAAGAGACTCCAAAAATGGCATTGACAATGGAAGATGCGGAGCAACATGAGTTTAGTGAGGTCATTCCTGCAAGCATTGAAACCAGACGATATGCTACGATGCCTCCGCTTGCAGAGGGTACCACGAAGGGTTTCATACGTCCGCAACGAGAAGAGACTCCTACACAAGGTGACCGATATGGTAAAGCTTATAAACAACCTCCCACCATGCGCGGAAGAGTGTGGGATAACGAAAAGGGTGAATATGTTGTGAAGGAAGCCACCAAAAGTAAAGATGATAATTCCATGATGTATCTCGGTGCTGCGATTATTCTAGTGGGTGGAATCTTTTTTATGAATAAATGATCAATCGATTTCGTGAAAAAATCCTTGATCTCATTGGTGCATATGATGAAGACTATGTGAAGGGAAACATTGGAAAAGCTCTATCTCCGAAAAAATTATCTCGAATCAAAAAGGCTTCTAAGAAACCGCAAACCATAAAAATAAGTAAGAAAATATTACCAGATCGAGAATCCGATTCAGAATATGAGGTGGAGAATCTCATGGCCGATATTGAGGAGGATATACCTAAAGCAAAATCCTACAAAGTGAATAAAGTGTTCACAACTGAGGAACGATTGATTTATCGTTTCCGTTTTCTGAATTATACAGAGGAAAGTTACGACTTGTTGAGACATGCGCTTCGCGAAAAATTGGATATACCTGATAAATTTGTAAGGTTTCAAGAATACTTACATTTGAAAAATAATCGATTATATTTCAAGAATCTGCCGATTTTACGCAATCACGAGATACAAACACTTGTTCGTGAAACATATTTCAATCCAGAGCTCCCCTACAGTCCCGATAAAATATATGAGCACTTGAGTATGCAAGGTGCGAATTTATCAAGAAGTAAAATTCGCTTAGCATGTCAAAGAATCGAGGAATATTCAAGAAGACGGGAATTGAGAAAACCGAAAAAAATTGAAGCGAATTTCTTTATCAGTCATTCGAACACATGCTGCTGTGATATGTTTTGGGTCAATGGCTTTGCATTTTTTAATGTTGCGGAGTGTTTCTCTGGTTATATCAAAACTTATTATGTCAATAGCACAAAGGCGGAATTGATCAAATCTTGTATGATTGATTTCATAAAAGAAATTTCAAGTTTTGGAAAAACAATCACTCGATGTATTTGCGACCAAGGTGTTGAAAATCAAAGGCTTGCAACGATTGATGGACTGACCGTCATGTTTACAAAAAAAGGACAAGCTATGCATTTGGCTGAATTTTATAATTCTTTAGTTGCGAAACGTATCAACCTCTATCTAGACTTGGATTTTGATCCAAGTGAAGTTTTGGAACTCGTTCTAAAAGGTCTCAATCATCGAAAACGAAAAAGAAGAAATCATTTTAGTCCAATCGAATTGTTGAATTTGAATAAGCAGGATCAGAAAAGAGTGGCTGCAAATATTGTTTATCTCACTCCGCAAATGCATTACAACAAAAAGAAAATTTTTAAAGGTTCATATGTTCGTATTTTAATGCTTAGTCGCAAAGATCAAAGAGTAAGACCAATGAGTTATAAGGGCTATAAACGGAAATATTCGGAGGAAGTGTATCGAGTCGATCGAATCAAGTTAGTAAAAGGAACATTGAACGTTTATAAATACATCATTAACAAGAGAGAGTATTTTCGAAATGAGCTCTTGGTTGTGCCTGAACTGGTCGATAAGATTATCCCAGAGATCAAGAGTAAAAACGCTTCAGATCCACTTTACGATGATGATGACAGCTCGGGTCTCTATATTCCAAGTGATATCGAGGATCCAAGTGATGAGTAAGGGGTCCCCTCCTTGTTTGGAATTCTCAAAATGAAATTGATTTCAAATTTTTCTGTGTGATACAATCACTTTTTAAATTTTTTATTTTTTTTTATTTTTTTTTTAAACGATTGTATCATTTCACAATTATAGAAATAAAACTAACGAAAGCGTTTCAGATTTCTTGAAAAAATGTAGTTTTCAGTAACTATGGAGAAAATTGAAAAGAAACTTGAGAAATTCCTTGATACATTTGAAGAGAAACAAATCCGTGAACACGAAAAGCTGTTGAAAAAGATGGACAAACTTTGCGAGGAGGTCCAAAAGGAATTCAAACATGACTTTGAAAGGTTATCAAAAAAAATGGAACGAGCAAATGAGGAGAATCGCGATGAGATTAGAAAACGGATGAAAAATTGTGAAACTAAGATTAGACAATTCAGAAGAGAAATAGTCAAAATGTGTTGTATGCGTCACAGTGAACCGACTAAGGAAGAAGATGATCCTTGGTATCCCACCGAGATATGTCATCCAGTGAGTTTTATGCAAGACTTCATCGAAAGCGGTCGTATCGACTTTGTGAATTATTATTTGGAACACAGATTCAAAGACAAATTTCGAGGAGATCGGTATCAAAGTTGTTGGATGAAAGACGCCCATGGCAAATACATTCGAACCACGTTTGAAAAGATCTGGTCCTATATCGAATTAGTCGACTGGCAATTTCGACTTTGTTTTGCAAATCCATTCGAATATCGAGAGGAGAAGGCAGGTCCCTATTTTGATAAGTTTAACAATTTTATCGAATTTGGAGATACGGATTTGTCTCGAGAGAACCTAAGAAAGTTTTTGATTCACATCCATAAGTCTTTAGAACCATTAAGAAAGTGAGAATTCAAAGGGTGCCCTATTTTTGTAATTGTTGAAATGAAATTGATTTCAAATTTTTCTGTGTGATACAATCACTTTTAATTTTTTTTTATTTTTTCTATTTTTTTTTTAAAACGTTAGTATCACTTGATAATTATATTATTTAAATGTTTGCAGTTCAAAAAATATTTGTTCTGTATGAGCCACCGCTTGATTTTCAACCACTACATTTGCCCCATACAAATTCTTAATATAATTCCATACCATTGTTTTCCTTGCCTCGGTTACACCATTATACATCAAAAACGTACTTTGGACTTGAGTGAAGTGTGTATTCGCAGCACCCAATCTTAAATTCGTTTGTAAATTGGTATGATCACCTCCTCTCACTGTCGTAGCAGTTTGAACCGTTTCATCACTTAGCTTAGTCAGAGTCCAATGGAATTCATCATTCACAGGATCTCTTTCACAAACCAAAAAATAATCCGTCATCGGGATGACAGACACATTCGCAACCGTTGTATCTTGCCCCGTGGCATCCTTGAATTTTAATGCACCATCATAGAAAATTTTAAACATCGTATGAGTACAAAACGAAACATAGGAGTTTCCAGTAAGTTTGAAAGCGAAAGAGACCACAGCATTTGCAGCGGGTATGTAAGACGATTGATAGATGGCGAGTAAATTGTCAAAACAGGATTGCCAACTCGAAACCGAAGTAATTCCTTTCATTGTTCCACTGCTGTTGAAATTTGCTAGTTTGACCGATGTGCCATATGCAACGCTGAGTATTAATTCGGTATTTCCATAACTATGGAGATAAACGACGTCATCCCCGGCTGTATCACACTCTTGAAATTGAGCATTTAAACATCGAGATGAATCAAAATCAATAAATGCCGTGAGATCTCCATCAAATTCTGTAACGATATCGGATGCACTCACTTGTGTATTATTTACTACAGGAGCGACCGTTTCGTTACTGAGTAAATTCATATCCTGGTCAGTGAACCAAATACTGAATCCGAAGATGCTCTGATCTAAATCAAACACCTTTTTAGTCGGTAACACATATCGATTCTTATCATGTGTTTCACGAAGTGAGAAGAGGACTTGCAATTTTTGATTATGTGCACTCCCTTTATAATACTTGTGTTGTAAAATTTTATCCGCTAAGTCACTATGTACTAGAACAATGTGTGAAGTCGTAGATGAATTCGTATAGTGAAAATTTTGAAATGCAATGTGTCGTACTTTTTGTAATCTGCTATGTGGGAATACAATGGAATACTTTTTCGTTGCATTGTCATAAGCAAAATCGTCTAGATCAAAACACAGAGTATGGTTCATTTATTTGTATTACAATTACTTTTTAATTACTCCAATCTGCCCTCGCCACATCTTGATTGACATCGTCTGTGCCTTGTACAACGGCCACCGTGCCAAAGAATAATAACGCCGCAATCAGTATCTTCATAAATTTCATATTTAATTATAAAATGATTTTAATTAACCGAGAGGTACTCGTTCAAATCGCGCGTTTTTGTAATCAGAAGAAACTCATAAATGGTAGAATCCGCATTCATAAAAACATTCCTAAATCCTTGATACTCGATGATATGACACGGTATTTCAAAATTATAAGCCTCTCGAGATCGTTCAAATTACTACCACATTCTTGGAATCGCCCAATTCTTCCTGAGATTGCGCTTTACCATGAATCGCCTGGTGTGTTTTTTTTGAATGACATTCCTTATTCGAATCTTGAGGATTATTGTCCAATTTTTTTTTCTTGAATTTCATGAGAAATAATTGCTGAACCCCTGTCGTTTGGATCACTAACGCACAGTACTGTTTATTCGTCTTTAAAGCCCATGTAGCGGTTTCGATCAATTGTTTATTGAGATAATTATGGATCAAGAAATGAGTATCATTATAAGTGATATTTGAAAATAACACACAGAAATCGAGAGCTCTTCGACAGGAGGGTGCAATATCCACCCATGATACGCATAACGTTATGCAAGAAATGAGCCAATGTCGTCCGGAACTAAATAATTTATTCATGACATGACTATAGCGATTATTACTCGTAAAAATATCATCCCATACAATCAAAATATTTGAATTTTTATTCTGATCCCTTAATAATTTTTGTTGTTCGATGATTTTCAATAACACCTCTTCCTTAAATGCTGTAAAGATTAGTCTCGCATCAAACTTTCGTTTCACAATCGAGATCAGCTCTGGATTACAATACGGTGTGCCAATGAAAACGATGACTCGATCAAACGCTTTTCGTTTCACTAAATAATGGATCACCATTGCAGCAGAGAGGGATTTCCCTGATTTCCGTTTCCCTATCCATGAAGCGCAAAAAGGTATCGCATTATAAAAATTTTCCAGTTTGATCGTTTCTAAAACCATTCTTTTATCCTCTTAGATTATCTCATTGATCTTGAAGCGAGGAGAGTTCATCTGTTCTTTATCGATTTTTCGAATACAGCTCATGATGGAGGTCACATGAATAAAGGCAAGTTTGTAGTAAGGAGAGGATAGATATTCAAACAGATCTGGACCAACATCGTTCGCAATGGCTATGAGCACGTCATCCATCAAAAGACTATTTCCACAGACTGTCGCATAATTCTTCAACTCATATTGCCAATCGAGTAAACTCATCGAATAATTCACACCTTTTTCTACACAACTCGCAAAGAATCCATGGATTAATTTTAACATCGGTAATTGGGTCGCATAAGGACTTTCTTGACAATCCGCTGGTATGCCATTGTTCTCAGCTTTGGCTTTGGCATCCATACTTTTTTCAACATAACCCGCTAAAATTTCGAGCAAGTTTTTTCTCGTTTTTCTTAATAATTGCGTTTCCGTTTCGGTGATTTCAAAATTATACTCTTGGGTGATTTCAAATATACGGTTGATAATATCGCGTTTCGAGTTCTTTCTCACTTCCTTTTCAGGTTTTTTCTCCATCACTTCTGGTTCGGATACTTCTACTAGCTCATCGTTCAATTCTTGAATCGTATCTTCCATTTATTCCAATTTTACTTGATGAATGGGATCTAAACGAAGCCTCAGTCCAAATATTTTCGGAATTCGCCACTGCTCAGGAGCACGATTCGGCTATATCGAGTGCTGTATAAACGACACTTGCAATCTGCATTCACCGTGATATCGATTTCACAGTTCTGAATATTTCTGAAATCGATGGCTCCACGGAAGGAAATCGACGCTTTACTGCCCATTGTATTAAATTGAAGTCTCGGCATTTTATCGACAACATTATTCGTTTGTCGGTATCCATGAGCATATGCACTCATTTTTATCTCATGTTCATCCATATCGATCACGGTCTCCGAATCGAGTCTTACAGTGATGGAGGTCAAATGTGCAGACGCGTCATTCTCTTGATGAACATGCGATCCTTGATTCAGTAAATAGAAGACAAGAGAATAGACCGATCCTGTCGGAGAAATCTGTCGGAAAGTATGTTTCGTATTCGCTGTCAGGTTTTGAAAATCGGCATTCAGAGGAATATATTGAGGAAGAGCTGTCGAATAGGATCCACGGCCTTCTGAGAACGCGTTAATCAAAGAGGGTTTGCCAACCAACTCTTTGAACTCGAGATTTGCCGTGCCAGCAATGGAGGGTACGACATGAGAGGCATCAAGTGTTAAATGTGCTGCCGTATTCATATTCAATACGATTTCAGTGGTTGAATTTCCAAATCTGCAAGGAAGAACACCATAATTCACTCCTTCTTGGTGTGCATATCTCGCGTATCGGGTTTGAGGAAGCGCCAAAGGAATGAAGACCGTTGAACCTACGTGGGTTCGAGTGGTCGAACTATTACATCCCATAAAGACACGTCGGAATTCAGCCAATTCTTCAACAGACAAACCCTCTTCCCACTCGCGAAGGAATAATTCGTACGAATCGATGCGATAAATTTCTGAACCATTACTTCGAAAACTCATGCTGTCAATACAATATTTTCCTCTTGAAAATTTGTAATTTTCGCCAGGGTTCAAAGTTGGTAAATCAATGCGTAGATACACATCCGTAATGGCATTCAGCGACCTTGGAAGAATGAATGAGAAACCCTGTGCGCCCCAATCAAATGTTGAATCTAATTGAATTTTGCGAAGCTGCTTATAATAGGTCTCCTTGCTAGCACTCCAAGGGGTCGCAAGCAATTTTGTGGGAATCTGCGGTCCGCTCATGAATTGATTGGATGCACTCTGTAAAAGTATCGCCTTGTTAGTTTGACTCATTATTTAATAATAGCAAAAAAAAAAGTATAATGAAACGAATTAAATAATCCGTGGCGTTTCGGATTGTAAGATACTGACTAGATTTTTATGATGTTCCACTTTATCGATCGCTTCTTTCCAAACCGCATATCCTGGAGACCGAGCACGTACTTTCTCTGGACTCGTTTTTTGAGCATCTAAGAATTCAAATAAAGTATCAATCAATTTATTATCCACTTTCACTTGTTTACTTAATTTATAATCGGATTCTTCATATAATTTGACAAATATTTTCGTGGTAGGAGCGGGCATGCGGATCACATTGCCGGGAATTCTCGCCAACAAATTTGGTCTGATCTCAATCGTTCGCGGGACCGTATATTTCATTTTTTTATATTCGTCCCAAAATTGTTGAATCTTGTCTTCTTGAGGCGTGGCCCCTTGTTGTTTGATATCTTCAATAATGGTAATCAATTTATCCGCTTTCCCATCCATCGATGATTTATATTTATCCAGACGCTTTTTATCACTTGTCTCATCCCGTGGATTGGCATCCGGCATGAGCGGTGGATTATCAATTGGTGTTTCACGTGGAGCGCTATCCACATTCCGTGGCTGTTTCGTTCGCATGGTACTCACTTCTGGAACATATGGGGCACTCTCATTACTAGGATTGAGAATTGGATTCTCAGGAGGTGTCTCCACGGATGTCATGGTTCGAATATTGCCTAATTTCTCAGGTTTTGGTTGGTCTTGAATGCGAGGCTTTTTCGCCGGTTTTGGACGATCGATCGTACCGGGCCGCGTAAGACTTTTCTTTGGTTTTGCAGTCGTTTTCATGACATCGTCTCTATGTTCTAATGGTAATTCATTCGTTTGTGCATGAGGTTGATTCACAGGTGGTTCTACATTCGCGTGGCTAGGCACCGCTATACTTTGATGACTCTGTGGCGTGCGAGGTAAACCTGGAACTTTTGGCTGATCCACCTTCGGTGGAGGTGCTCGATTGGGTATTTTATCCTCATTTAATAACATACTTGGATTCACACTACGATCTCGGTTCACCGCTCCACTCGAAGGAATTTTCGGTGCATGTGCTGTGGCGGTGACATTTAATAACCCTTGATTGACTGTGCTCGCGGCAGGTGGTTTCGGTTGATCATATGTATTTTGAGGCCTTGGTGCAATACCTTGCATCCTGCTTAGGATGGCAGCAGGATTTACATGAGTGACTCCACCCTTGAATGAATTATCGATCGAGGAATGAGAGGTTCCCTCAATCAAACGATTATCTTCCGAAACATTATGTGTGTCCCCTCCAAAATGTGATTGAGTGCGATTGCCAACATTTTGTCGTGCTGCTTCATTCAAAGTTTGATCGCCATATTTGATTCGTTGTGCTTCGTTATATTCATTCATTGATACACGATTATCTTGTTGGAAAGAACTTCCATGATACACTCGATTATCATTGTTAATAATGGTAGGAGGTGGATTTTCTTTGGCTTTTTGAGCACGCGGAATAAGTGGTTTCGCGATTGTTACTTTAGGTTTTGGTGGTGGAATCTGCGAAATGGAAATTTTCATATTTTCAATCAATGAATCAGTTCTTCGCATAAGATCTGAGACCTCCGGCAAATTTTCGATTGTACCCATTTTCGTTTTGTATTGTCGATTGATTTGATCGATGCGCTCTCGAATATCCTCGCCTTTACGAACCAATGCTGTTAAATTATCTCGATTGGGAGGTGGAGGTGGCTGTCTGGTATTAGGATTTCCATGGATGGCATAACGGAATTCTTGAAAGACTCGAGTCGCATCCCTTTCACATTTTTCAAAATCGGTATAAATACCAACCAATATTGTATTTTTCTTGTTCGTAGGGGTCTGATTAAACACGAAATACATTCCTATGGCGAAGAGAATAACAAGAATACCAATCATCTGTTTCTGATTCATTTTATAAAACCCAAGATAAACTATTTTTTTTGATTTTCAAATTCACGGCAAATTCCATCACAATCCGAATCACTTCCGTCGGAAGCTGTAGCAGATGGTTCATTTAATATTAGAGCATTATATGCTGAATTGTACATTCTCATCCTCATAGCCAAAGCTTCCTTTCTTGCAATTTCTTTTGTGGGGTAACCTTCGAGGCTCTTGATCACTTTCCCATCAAAAATAAATTTACAATAGAAACGACCTTTTTTTTCAATGCACATCGAGCTATTTGTCCGCAGACTACAATTTAACATCTGAGTAGTCCAAGAGAGGTTATCCACCATATTGTTTGAACGTATGGCGTCTGCATGATGCACCACACAGAAACGAGGACTTTTCTTGGCAATCCATTGTTTCGCGACGAGTACATGCACACAATATTTACGTAATCCGAGTTTGATTTGCAAATAACCTCCATTCTGTGCGCTACCAATGGAGGTCTTAAATTTTCCTTGATTGTTTAAGTAACGGACTCTTCCTAGATTACTTACATAAGCATTCACAATGCCTGGTGGATCCGAAATTGGTTTCCATCTTTCATTGGTTTCGTCGAAATTTTGACGCATAGTTCTTTGTCTACATGGAGAAGAAAAACATCGCATTTAAACGAATAATACATACCCTAAAATTGCTACAAGGATCAAAATGATATACCATGGTACCGTCCATGTGTCCTCTTCTGTGGTGATTGTTTTCACCGGTTTTGCTTGAACAAATGAACCTCCGAAGCGAATTTCCTTTGGACCTTGACCAAATGATGCTCCGAAATGCACTTGTTCAGGTGTGACCTCTTGGACGCCTTCATGAGGAAGCTGTATTAAATAATTATACGCTTTGGTACTAATCTCAAAATCGCCCCGTTCAATACGATGTAACATATCTTCACGTCTCATGAGACTTTCGAATTCTTGCCAAATATCTGTGGCCATGCCATTGGGTTCCAATCGTTTTTGATTTTCTAATCTAAAAAATTCCCATAACAGTGAGCACTTGTTTCCAGAAAAGAGTAAGATTTTATTAAATTCTATAAAAGCTCCAGGATGATCCCGTTGTTGCTCATAAACCTCACATAATTTCTTGAACTCGGCTGTATTTGCTCGGATTAACCGATGCTGAGTGGTGTCACGCTTTTTCAAAGATTGTATGAGAAAGGGAAGTGTACTGATCGAATCATTAAATTGTCGAAGAGTATCTGTGACGATTCGAGTGTCTCTCCACGGGCTACTCTCTCTGGATGTGTCCAGTAATTCTCGAATGGTCAACAGGACTTTTTCAAAAAATCCACCTCTTTTAAACATTCTTTCACAAGTTTCGAAACTCGCATAACTTGTATCGACATTTCCTTCACAAGCGGAATATCGTTCTTTCAAATTATGTTCAATCGTATGTAAGATCTGATTGCATTGATCTTTCTCGGGAAACTCAAGGTGAAAATCTTTGCCAAATATTCTTTCATAATCTTGAAACATTTGTGTCATCTTATCCAAGTCATCGATGCTCAGAGCATGTTTGGTAAATTTTCTGTCAATTTGATTAAACGAGAGTAAAAAAGAGATAAGATTTAAGTAAATGTTATAGATCCCTGCTAATGAATTACAGAAGAATTGTGGTATAATCTTTACAAAATTACCTTGTAAACTGACGAAGTCTAAATGCTCTGGACCTGTTACATCATAATCTTTGGGCCCATAATAACAAATATTGCAAATCAAATCGACCATAATTTCAGGATAATTGAATTCATCACATAAATCGGTTACAAAGCTATCGAGATATATCATCTTTTTATATTTTCTAAGATTTATTAAAATGGAGTCCGTTAAGAATGTTTTAAAGAACAGTGTAGCCCCAATTTACCGGTCGATGGATACTGCTACTGGGTTTCTCATGGATGTGGTTTTGGAAGTTACCTTCACATGGGTGTTACGATATTTGATTGGGATGAAAGTGAGTTTAATGGAGTTATTCTTCACCACCGTTTTAGCAGCGCCTCTTATTTCAACAGGATCTTTTATTAGTTCAGGTCAGGAAGGTGCGCAGGCGTGGTCGACTCGCTTCCTCATCGGTTTACAGGGTGTCCCCTCATATTTCGTGGCTCAATATATCATTCAGACCTCTCAAAAAGGCTTCTATTTCCCGAAATTGAATATATGGAGCATACTTATCACCACGATTGCTCGACTCGGTTCAAGAGTTGCCATTATGGCCCTCGTGGATAATGTCAATCTTCCAGGAAAAGCGAAGTGGAATGAGTACCATACATTCACTCGAACTGCTGTACAAGCGAGTCGATTTGCTTCTGAGAATGCAAGGCGTTAGAGATACGTTTAAAATCTGAAATATTTGTTTTGTTTCTTAATAAAATATGATCACGTGGAATGAATATGTAAAAATTCAAAGAGTCAAATTGAACAAGAAGCGCAAACGAGAGAAACTCGACCCACTGAGTTATAAAGAATGTTTAAAACTGTGTTCGGAGACTTGGCCCACAGAGAAAGCACGTTTACTCAAAAAGCAAAAAAGAGAACAAAAGAAAGCAGCTAAAGGAGAGTAGCCATCCTATGTCCACCAAATCCAGTATAATTCAAATAGAAGGAAAGCTTTTGAGAGTTTTGTAATCCGACAATAAATTTTCGAACAAAATATTGATCAATCTGATTCCTAATTCTGTAATTGGATTCATGGAGTAAAATTGGCTTATGAATAATCTCATAAAACTCATTCCAAAAATTAAATGATGATTCTTGGAGTGTCACAAACCTTCTTAAAAGTATCTTACGATACGTATTCATTTTCCTCAGAGCTTCACTTGTCAACAATTGAATGACCAAAGGTATAATATCAGAAAACATTTGAGTTCTCCTATACATTTTTCCGGGTAGGTAAGAATTACTTGCTATCATCGGATTTTCGATTAACACTTCCATCTCATAATATCTGTCTGGTAATTTGTAGACCACGTATGGTCTTAATAAATTTGGATGAATTTTTCTAATCACTTGTTGTGTAAAGAATAAATCCACATCGGAGCTTTCAAAATGATTATTTTGACTGCATATTATGTCCGAATGTAAATATGTAAATACAATTCTCAATAAATCACGATAATTAAGAAGATTCATCATCCGTTTTCTTATTCTTTTTCTTCTTTCTACAGAATAAGCGTAGTAGGATACCAAATATACTTGTTATTTTAGTCACTATTGAATTCTGTCTCGTTAATTCATTCTTCATTTTTCTTATAAAAATATATATTTCATGATTGCGATGACACTTCTTCGAAAGATCCGCTTGGTCACGCTTTCGTAAATGACTGGTTCTGAATCGACTATCATTCGTTCGTAACCATGTATCTCTGGTTTATCAACCCATATCCATTTCATCTTTGATTCTAAGCAATACTTCGTAACATTCATAATTTTTCAATAGACATTTTTGTAATTGTTCCGTAATGTTCGGATCAAGTATGAGACTTTTGATTTTGGATAAAGTCAATGCATTCGATTGAATCAATTGTATAATAAAATTATGCAAGTCCATTATCTCTTTCTAAAAGGCGCCTTTTTCTTTCCCTTCAAACGAACGAGCTTCCCAGATTTACTTTTATAGTAACGTTTATTGTTTTTGCGGTATACTTTCTTGCGTTTCGTACATCGTCCAGCTTTGCGACCTTTCAATTTTTTACAAACCATTATTTAATTAATAACTACAAATAAATAATATGATTTCTGTGATTCTTTATGAGAAGGACTTTGACTATGTTTTCGTTTTTGTCGTGAAAGGTATTCCTGAACAACTACCAAGTCCGTAGTTTGCAGTGGAATGTATACTTGTAATATATGCATGAATGATAGGAAAGGACCGATTGGTGATGAATGTTGTGGCCAGGTTTATTGTCCTCTTTGTATGTTGAAATCTAGGGGCTTATGTTACGTTTGCGATAAAGATGATCTGAATATGTTAACTCGATGTGATTCTTGTCAGATTGTGCAAAACTCATTCACAATCCTTGAGTGTTTTAACATTAATTGTACAAATAAAGTATGTAATTCGTGTAATAAATTCAAAGATATGACATTTTGTAGCCATATGTGTAGACTACTTGCCTTTCTCGAATACAAATGGAATTCTAAATTAAATAAATCTTAATATAAATGGCAGAATTTTTCCCACAAACTTGGTTGGGTTGGGTAATGTTAGGAATGGCTGGTGTAATCGCATTCGTAGCAATATGGTTTGTATTCGGAAGGTTATTAAAACTATTTGTGCTAAAGACTGTTTGGCATTGGATCCTTCTTTATGTAGTTTCTTGTGTAGCTGTCTTGACATATTATTATTTTTTTGATAATTATTAATCTTAACTTACCATCTCCGGTTCAGAGCTCTTTGTTCGGACAATGACAGAAATTTACTGTCCGTTTCACCAAAGGTTAGATAGTCTATTA
>PAQH01000039.1 GCA_002709225.1 Planctomycetaceae bacterium | reverse complement strand
GACCGTCTGCCTGACCGGCTGAAAGTGGTTGAACCATCAGCCCACCGAGGGCCAGCAGGAGTAGAGAAAGTCGATAGTTCATCATCGTTTTCCTTGCTCGGGCATGGATGGAGACAGGGGGGTTGGTGGCTTGTCGCGACGGCAGTTGTTTGCACCGCAACCGCAACTGCCCAGCAGGACATCCATTTTGGCAAGAAAAAGAAGTGGAATCTACGGGACAGGTTGCCGGAGTTTGTGGGGAATGTCGCCTCCTGGTTATCGCGGCGGTGAATCGCTGCTCGGAGGCGGTCCGTCTTCGCTCATTGTTCGGTAGTACGGCAAAGGGAGCCGCGTCTCCACCGGTGGATCCCATCTGACCCGGCAGCGACTTTGTCCAGCGCGTGGGTCCTGTCAGATTGAGCGAGAAAATAGGTGTAGGCTGACACGGTTTTTCCGGTTTCCAGATAGCAGGCGATGACCCGGCGCTCATACAGGTTCGCGTCGCCCTGATTATAGCCTTCGATGTGATCCAACACCTGGAGTGTGGCCGGCATGTCTAGAGTTGTGATTTCGCAGAACTCTCCGCCGACGAGGTCGTTGCCGGGCAGCATCGCCGGGTAGGGACCCAGGTCAAACAGGATTCCTCGCGCCGTTGCCTGCTGGCGCGAACGTGGAGATCGAGGCCATGCCCCTGCTCGTTCTTCACCCTGTTGCAATGTGCCGTAGACAAACACCCCTTGGGGTGAAGTCCTGGGATTGCAAGTCTGGTCTGGGGTTGCCATCGGTGCGTCTTGGCGGAGCTGCTCTGCAGTGGTCAGGGCGCGTGCCGATTCCATGCGAGTTTCTTGTGAATCTCTTCTTTCATCTGGTTCAGAATCGACTGTTTGTCGGTTTCTTCAAGAATACGGCGAATGACAACTTTAGGTGATTCGCCTCCCCAGGACGCGCCGTGTTCAAAATAATATTTAGCAGCCTGCCCAACAATAAAGGAACCATACCCCGCGGCAGCTCCTTGTGGCACCGCGGTGAGTATCGCGCCGGCACCGGCGGTAAGTATCGTAAAGGCCCAACTAGCCAGGTGTGTACCGGTTTCGGCGAGCATCGCAAAACCAGCGGCTTTACCAATTGAGCGTACCAATTGACGCGCGTGCATCCAGGAGAGTTCTAGTCCATAGATATGCGCCAGCGTGACGACCATGGTGACGTCGACGGCCAGCCCACCTACGGTATCGAGGATGGGGATCCGATTGGTGGCAACAGCTACGGACTTGATGGTTGCGAAACTTAAAATGGTCTGATTGGCCTGTTTGAGTCGCAAGCGGACGCGTAACGAAGCAATGCGGTCTGATTTATCGGCGGCGTAAAGTGCTGCATTCAGAGCCAATAAAGCCAGTCCATCTTTCTCAAGTACCGAGAGAATGGAGACCTTGAGATCCTCGATTTCTGGTTCTGGTTTGCGCCACTCGCTACGGCGGTCGCCACGCTCCGATTCAATGATGTATTCGCGTTCCCGGGGATCTGCGGCGGTTGCGACAAGGTGTGCTGCGGGAACCAGGTCCAAAAGTCGCTCAGAACGGAGCACATCCAGCAGCCGTGCCTGTTGTTCGGGTGAGTATTGATCGATCTTGTTTAGCACCACCAGTATGGGTTTATGGGTGCCTGCCAGATTACTTAGTGCAACATGTTCGGTTTCGTTTAAATCCGAGTCGGTGACAAACAGAATCAGATCGGCCTGACGGGCAGCGGTAGTAGCCAGGTCGGTGCGTTGATCACCCCCGACTTCGTTCAAACCTGGTGTATCGATGAGTACCACCTGTGATTCAGCCAGACCGGGAACACAATACCCGGCACCGTCCCAAGGGATCTTCCAGATATCACGTGTCCAGCCACCTTGTACGTCGACTTCGACGACCGATTCCCCGACCAGAGCATTGATCAAAGCCGACTTTCCCGTGCTGATTTCACCGAATACAACAATTTCGATGCGGCCGCTTGTCAACTTTGTGACCATTTCCTGTAACTGCGAAAGATCTCCCTTGAGTTGTTTACGCTCGGCGTCAGAACAGCGGCGGAGTTTGTCGATCGTCCGCTCGATGGAAGCCATCGCTTGGCTGTAATGGTCGTCAGGGGAGAGCGTCACATCGTTCACAATGACAGTATCCGTTGGTCGAGAGGCGGATCGTAGGGGGGCGTCAGTGGGTGCCGGCTGTTAATCAGGGCTGTCATCCGTGTGCATTTTCGTGCGGGCTGCTTGCAGTACTTTGCGCAGTTCATTAATGGTCGTCAGGCGTTGCCATTCACGACGTGCCAGGGAAGCGAGGTCGGGAGCTGGTTGGTGCATTTCGTTTTGAAAATACTTGATGAAGACCATGCCGATCCAGCGTGTAACCAATGCCTGGACGGCACCTTGCAGCATTCCGCCTGCGAGGGTGCCCGCTCCGGGAACCGTCTTCAAAATCGTTGCTACGGCACTGGCGGCGGCAGGCGTCGCGGCACTGACTCCCAAGATGGCAATCAGATTCTTGCCGAGTTCTCCGAGCAGTTTTAGCGCTGTCTGGACGTCGAGTTCCTGACGGAAGATACGTGATAGATCGACAACCATTTTGACTGAAATCGCACTTCCAGCCGCCAGATCGACTAACGGTAAAGGGCTGAGAGCTGCAGCACCTCCAGCGGCCCACATTGCGCCGTCGACAGTACTGCGGGCGCGAGTTTCAAGGGCATGGCGAATGCGATCCTGCGCCTGGTCTACCATTCCGCGTGACTGCAAGAGCAGGTTAGCCAGCAACAGATCACGACCGTCGTGCTCTACGAGTTCCATCATCCGGTTGGCCAAATCCGAGATGTCGACAGGTAACTCGACAAATTCTTCGACTTCCTGCCCGGAGCTGGTTATTCGAGTACGAGCACGTTGGGCAGTTTTTGCTTGTACTGTGACAATATCCCGGCGGCTGACCTGTGGGCTTAGTTGTTGACCGATCTGGTCAAGCAGCGAGTTGCGATCATCCTCTGTAAACCAATCCTCTTTATTGAGGCACACGAGGACCTTCTTTTCCATTTCTCCCAGACGTTGGAGCAATTCGAACTCGGAGGACCGTAACGCTCCATCGACGACCAGCAGGACCAAATCGGCGTCTTGCGCCGCGGTCGTTGCAATGTGTACATGCGCCGCGCCATCGATTTCATCGATCCCTGGAGTATCGACCAGCGTCAACCGGTCCGTGCCAGGCCAGGGGATCTGATTTCGGTGTATGGTCGTACCACCCCTTGCATCGGTGGCGAAAACTTCTCGTCCGGCGAGTGCATTGAGAACCGAGGATTTGCCACTCGAAACGGTGCCAAACGCAGCAATCTGTAATTCCTGGCTTTCTTGTTTCGCTTCCAGTTCATGGATCAGGGAATCCAATTCACGTTGCACTGGCCCAGAGACCGAGGGATCGCCCCGCAGATCCTGGACCTGCGCGAGATTCTGGTCAATTTCTTCTTGCCGCTGTTGCGGGCTCAAGTTTCCAGGCGTTGTTTGGGATTGCTTTTGGCGGCGGCGTTTTCGACGCGTGCGACTCCAGACGAACCAGATGCAGCCGCAGACACTAAGAGCCAACAGAGTACCACCAGTACCAACCGAGACCAGGTAAACCAACCGCACCGTATCACTGGCGGATTCAATTTCCTGGAACTGGGACACCACAGTGGGGGGTACCGTCACCAGTAGCCAACCACAAAATGCGAGCAGTGCCAGGAGTCCTAGCCCGGTAGTAGCTCGGCGGAATGTCATCTTTCAGAGTCCGGTTTGAGGGCGCAGATGGACAGGTGAAGGGCAGTTCGCGTTGTTACCGGAGTTCTTGTCAACGGACAGCTCGATCGTTGTATTTTACCACCCGCGAGCAGCTTGTCGGGGTGACAGGGTGTTGGCGTGTGCAGAATCAGGTCAAGTCGTCCGGGTCATAGCGATCTGGCGGTGTGATGAGCGTGTTCGGCCGGGAAAGACCTATTCCATGTAGTCGAGAAGATCCACCTAATTCCCCCGATTGAGGGGATTGGCCTACTTTCTCGGTCAGGTTTCAAAGTTTTTTTTCTTGGAATGGTAATCGCAGTCTAGTATTGTAGAGTTCGGGAGTAACCTCGGATTGACGGGGTGCGCATGGTGCAGGTCATCGTAAGAGCACGGGGAACCAATCGGGCGCCCTGTTTACCTGGGTGACCTGACCAGACAGCTTAGGTTAGACTGTCTGGGACATTTAAAGCAGGTAGGAGAATACCAATGAAGGCTATCGGTTTTGCACGCCGCGCGGTCACACTTTCCGCAATGGCAGCCCTCGTGTTGTCACCTGCGTTGCTTTCGGCTGCGAAAGTGCGTCGCAGCGCGCGTTCCAGGAAGGCCCCACAAGTTCACGCTCAAGTCGTTGAGTTTTTTGCGGGGCGCGATGCGGGCAAAATTGAAGTCCAGTTCATACCGAAGAACGCCCGTCAGGCCACGGTAAGAATCAAGAACAAAACCGATAAACCGATCAGCATCAAGTTGCCGGAAGCTTTTGCAGCGGTTCCCAACGCGGTACTTGCCCAAATGGGCGGTATGGGCGGTGGCATGGGCGGTGGTGGCGGTATGGGTGGCGGCGGTATGGGTGGTGGCGGTATGGGTGGTGGCGGCGGCGGTGGTCAAGGTATGGGCGGCGGTATGGGCGGCGGCGGTATGGGTGGCGGCGGTATGGGTGGCGG
The DNA here is from genome assembly GCA_002709225.1 of Planctomycetaceae bacterium. GTDB lineage: Bacteria > Planctomycetota > Planctomycetia > Pirellulales > Pirellulaceae > UBA9264. The sequence goes on along the minus strand of PAQH01000039.1, from coordinate 102,924 downwards.
CGGTATGGGCGGTGGCGGTATGGGCGGTGGCGGTATGGGCGGTGGCGGTGGCGGAATGTTTAATCTCGAGCCGGCCCGCGAACGCAAGATCAAGGTCGACACGCTCTGTCTGGAAGAAGGTAAGAAGGATCCGACGCCTCGTATGAAGTACACGATGATTCCTATTGAACGTTTTACCAAGAAGCAAGATGTGATCGCGCTCTGCAAAATGGTCGGTAATGGACAGGTGCCCCGTAACTCAGCCCAAGCGGCTGCCTGGCACCTAACGGACAATTTGAGTTGGTGGGAATTGGCCAACAAGGATCGCATTCGTTTGAGCAATGGTTATTTCCGCAAGTACTTTTCTCGCCGAGAGATCGGGTATGCCATTCGGATTGCGAACGAGGCCGTCCGTCGTGGCCAGCAATCACAACGTGAGAGTCTGGCCAACGATGATGTGGCCAAGTTGGACTCGCTCAGTAATCAGTAATCTCGCCAAGGGGTTGTTGGTTCGATATAATTAATTCATCAGGCGCCGCTGTGCGGCGCTTTTTTTTTGCGCGATTGTGATTCTGATCTAGGACAAAGTTGCTAGATGCTTTCGTTAATGGGTTGCCATGGCTACGACACCAGACCAACACAAGGCGGATGCGCCTCAGAGCATTCGCTGTGCAGTGATCACGCTGAGCGATACCCGAACCATGGAAACGGACACGGGTGGTCAAACAGTAGTGGATCGACTCTTCACCGCTGGTCACGAGGTGGTGCATCGGGACATCATTCCCGACGAACCTGAGCAATTACGTTGCTTGTTGGAGCAGTTTCGCGATCAGTCGGACATCGATTGCGTGCTGCTTACCGGTGGCACAGGTATTAGTGCGCGAGACCAGACGTTTGAGACCGTTTCTGATCTCTTAACCCGTTCGTTACCAGGCTACGGAGAGTTGTTTCGGATGCTCAGCTACCAGGAGATTGGGCCGGCTGCAATGTTGAGTCGCGCCACAGGGGGGTTGATGCAAAACACTCTGTTGTTGACGATGCCCGGATCTCGAGCCGCTGTTTCACTTGCTTTGGATCGCGTAATCTTGCCTGAACTGTCCCATCTGGTTCGTGAAGCGAGACGTTGATGGAAAGAGTGTTTCTCGGGAACGGGTCTGAGCTCTACCAACGCATGAGTCACTTGACGTCGACAGTTTAGCAGCTTGCAAGTCACTCTGTTGAAAGTCAGAATCGGCAACACCTCGTCCTGCTTGTACCCACTCTCGTCAGGTGAAATGACTTATGGTTCTACCTATTCCGGCGGGATTTCGGTTTTCAGGAGTTCATTGCGGTATCAAGTCGGATCCACAAAAACCAGATTTGGTGCTGGTAACCTGCTCGCCAGCGAGTGTGGCGGCGGGGGTTTATACGGAAAATTTGATGTACGCAGCGCCGGTGGAGCTAGACCGGGGCCGCACCCCCAGCCAGGATGTGCGCGCGGTTGTTGTCAACTCTGGAAATGCGAATGCCTGTACCGGTGCCAGGGGTTTGGCTGACGCGCATGAAATGGCGCGACTTACGGCTGAGGCGATTCAAGCTGATCAGCAACAGGTCTTGGTCATGTCGACCGGTATCATTGGCGAGTATTTGCCGATGGACCAGATCGCCGGCGGTATCTCTTCGGCAGCGTCCTGCCTGGGAAACGGCGAGTTGGAGTGGTTCGCTGCGGCACAAGGGATCACCACCACGGACAAAGGTCCGAAGACAGCACATCGCGAAATCGTATTGGATGGACAGACAGTTCGAGTACTTGGTATGTGTAAGGGTGCGGGGATGATTGGGCCACGAATGGCGACAATGTTGGCGATCATCGTGACTGATGCCCAACTGACTTCCGAGACGGCGCAAGCTACGCTGCAGACCTGCACCGACGCCAGTTTCAATTGCATTAGTGTCGAAGGACACATGAGTACTAATGACACGGTGTTGCTGCTGGCAAGTGGAGCAGCTTTGGACGAGCCCCTGGCAGGAAGTGCACTCGCTGCATTTGCTGAGGCAGTGAAAGAAGTTTGTATCGAGCTGGCGCGACAGATTGCAGACGACGGAGAGGGGGCCAGTCATTTGATCAATATCCAGGTGTCTGGATGCGCTACCGAGACAGATGCACGTCGGATTGCGGAAACGGTTGCCCACAGCAATCTCGTCAAAACGGGAATTGCCGGCGCAGATCCCAATTGGGGGAGGATAGTCTCGGCAGTGGGTTACGCTGGTGTGGCCTTTGACAGAGATCGTCTGGGTCTGGTGTTGAACGGCTTCTGCTTATTTCAGAATGGTGCACCGGTGGAATTTGATGCTGCAGTTGTCAGTCAGTCAATGCGTGAGCAACGGGAAACGATGGTGGAATTGACCTTCGCCGAAGGGTCTGCGAGCGCCCGCTTCTGGACAAGTGATTTGACGGTCGAGTATGTTCGTTTCAACTCGGAATACCACACCTGATCGCTTGCCAGGGAGCTGCGGCTTCTGCGGGTGTGTGGGTTTCTTGGCAGCATGGGGTGAATGCAGTGGCCCGCAACGAGCAGCTCATCCGTCAGCACAAACTTCTCCAGATTCTCGAGCGTTACCGATTCGGACGTCTCCTTGAAGAATTGCGTGACGATTTGGTGGAAGAACTAGGTCTGAGTTCGTTGCACGTACGTACAGTGCGGCGCGATCTAGAAGCGTTGCAACTGGCCGGTGTTGATGTCGACGTGCATGAGCAGGAACGTGGGCGCGCCTGGAAGCTGGGGTCCGGTTTTCGAGGTTCACACAAGATTACCGCTTCTGCCAGTGAGCTGATTGCCTTATCACTAGGTCGCGATCTGATGTTGCCTTTAGTGGGCACGCCGTTCTGGCACGGGATCGAGACGTTCTGGAACAAAGTCCGAGAAGAACTACCCACATCGGTTTGGGAGCATTATGAAAAATACCGTCGATTCCTGGCAGTACTTGGTTTACCGACCAAGTCTTACGAAAACCATCAGGGAGTATTGAAGACGATCAATCGTGCCATTCTGGAACATCGCGTTGTGGAGATCGAGTACCAATCCCTAGGCAAACCGGCTGCGCAGCGTCGTATCGAACCATTAGGTGTGATCTATTTTCAGTCGAGCTTGTACATCCTGGCGGTGGCGCAGGAATTGTCAGCTACTGAATCACCCATCCGTCGCTTCAAACTTGATCGCTTTACTAAAGCAACGGCCCTTGATGAATGGTTCAAACCGCCTGAAGATTTTCAACTGGACGATTATCTCCGTCAAAGCACGGGAATCTTTTCCGGTCAGGATCCGATCGAGATTGCGGTCAAGATCAGCACGTTGGCGGCACCGTGGGTTAGCGAGGATCCGTGGCATCCAGAGCAAAAAGTGCAGCGACACGCGGATGGAAGCGTTACTTTGACACTTCCAGTCGTACACGAGTTGGAAGTGATTCCCCGTGTCTTGGCCCTGGGTGGAGAAGCGGAAGTGCTCTCTCCTGATTCCTGCCGCCAGATCATGGCTCGTATTGTTCAACAGATGGTGTGCCGTTACAGTCCCGATTGATTGGCTTCCGCGTCGTCACAACGAGACATAGCCTGGAAGTATACGCAGTTGGGGCAGTACGGATGCTACTGGGTATGACGCATGCACCGAATGCACTTGGTCGCCAGGGCAAAAAGTATCTCCTCGTGCGTTCCCTGCTGAAGACGGGTTGGGTTATATTCGCTAATAGCTGACTGATTGCATGGAAGTGTACGGCATTGGCGTTTCTGAGTGAATGTGATCTATCAGAGGGAGCATGAGCCATGAGCGTGAATGAGAAGCCACGCGTGTTGGTAACTCGTCTGATCCCCGATGTGGGACTCCGTCCTGTGTTGCAAGAGTGTCGGGCCGAAGTTTGGGAGGAACCGCTTCCCCCCCCACGTGATGTACTGCTGGAAAAAGTTGCAGGCTGTGAGGGTATTCTGTCATTGCTGACTGAGCGGATTGATGCGGAGTTGATGGATGCGGCCGGTCCACAGTTGAAAGTAATTAGTAACTTCGCTGTGGGATTTAACAACATCGATGTGGAGGAAGCGACACGACGTGGAATTCGTGTGGGGAATACTCCTGGAGTGTTAACCGAAGCAACAGCCGATATGGCTTTTGCGTTGTTGATTTCCGCGTCGCGTCGCATTGTTGAGGCACAGGAATATATTCGACAAGGAAACTGGAAAACCTGGGAACCGCTTGGCCACATCGGTCAGGACCTGGCCGGGAAAACACTGGGCATTGTTGGCATGGGGCGGATTGGCCACGCGCTTGCGCGCCGTTGTCATGGCGGCTGGGATATGCGCATCCTCTATGTTGACAAGTTCCGTAACGAGGCCGCGGAACAGGATTTCGATGCGCAGCGGGTCGAATGGAGCACACTGCTTGCGGAATCTGACTTCGTTTCAGTACACGTTGACTTGAATTCCGAGACAGAGGAAATGTTTGACCGCGACGCGTTTGTGCAGATGAAACCGACAGCTGTTTTTGTTAACAGTGCACGTGGTCCAATTCACAATCAACAGGATCTTTATGAGGCCCTGGTTGGAGGAGAGATCTTTGCCGCGGGACTCGATGTGACCAATCCAGAACCGCTTGGTTTGGACGACCCGTTGCTGAAGTTGTCGAATTGTGTGATTGCACCGCATATAGCGAGTGGTACCGTTTCCAGCCGAAATGGTATGGCGGAAATTGCCGCCGACAATTTATTGGCAGGAGTTCGTGAACAACCATTGCGCTGCTGGGTGAATCCAAACTGATCGATCCCGTCGGGCTACAGCCCCGCGATTGAACGACGCGTAGTACCGGATGTGTCAGCATTCAATAAACAGAGGGACGTCCTGAGTGTTGGTGGAGACAGACTCGCTGAGCAAACGCTACGGGGCATTCGTGGCGCTGCAATCGTGTAGTTTCTCGATTTCGGCGGGGGAAGTGTTTGGATTATTGGGTCCTAATGGTGCTGGCAAGACAACGCTGCTGAGGTTGTTGTTGGGGTTCTTGAGGCCCTCGTCGGGTTCTGCGCAAATCGGCGGATGGGATTGTCAGCGTCAATCTCTGGCGGTTCGTAAACTGGTTGCTTACCTCCCGGGAGACGTGCGGCTATTTCGATCGATGCGTGGCACGGATGTACTGCAGTTCTTTTCGGAGGTGCGTCGTGGCGGAAGTTACGGCAAGGCCGCTGCAATCGCCGAAGAACTGAAGCTGGATATTTCCGTTCGTGTTTCTCGAATGTCGACCGGTATGAGGCAAAAACTCGCATTGGCGGCGGCATTCGCCGCGGACACTCCACTACTGATTCTCGATGAACCGACGGCGAATTTGGATCCGTCGGTCCGTAAGACGGTATTACGATTAGTCGAGGACGCCCGGAAGCATGGTCGTACGATCTTGTTTTCGTCCCATGTGTTAGCGGAGGCGGAAGAGGTTTGCGACCGTGTGGGCATTATGAGACATGGTGAACTGGTCCACATGCAGGACATTCTGGAATTGCGCCGCGGGCATCGCATTGGCGCCCGTCTTACGGGGCCTTTCCCGGATCCGCCAGGTGCGCTGCGAAGTCAGTTAGCACTCCAGCTTGATAATGATCGCTTGACGGTGGAAACTTATTCGCCATTGGGACCTATTTTGGACTGGCTTGCCGGTTTGCCGCTCGAGGAAATTCGTGTCGAACCGATTGGTTTGAGATCGTTGTACGAACGTTTTCATAGCGCAGAAAGTTTACCGACGTAGGTGGTTGCGGTGGGGAGTCCGTTTCGTCTTTTTCAGGTTGCGATAAACAACGAAGTCCGCTGAGTACTTTGGTGTTATGAATCGAGCATTGGTCAAGAAGTCTATTTCTGATTCACAGTGGCTATTCCTGTCACTGGCGGTTCTGTTGTTTACGTTTTGCTGGTTTCGTGTTTGGATTGTCAGCTTTCTGGAAATGCCCAGTTTTGCGGCGGTTGTACAACCACTGTGGGAGAAATTTGGCCAATTTTCCCCAGTTGCCTTGGACCACCTTCTCAGTTACCCCGGTCGAGTCGCTTTGACATTCGTCGAGCCATTGGTTTTTCTCTCAATTGTAATTTGGGGAATTGCCCGTGGCTCCGATGCCGTTAGTGGCGAGCTCAGTCGTGGTACGATGGAAATGGTAATGGCCCAACCTGTCAGCCGATTGCAGGTGCTTTACACCCAAGTGGCGATTACCCTGCTGGGGCTTGTCCTTCTATGTTTTTGCTGCTGGTTCGGTATTTTCGTCGGCGTCGAAACGACCCAGATTGTTGAGCCGGCGACGCGACCGACTTGGACCATTCCGGGGACGGAGTGGACGTTTTCCTTACCACTGGGTCGTGCCGAACCACGCGTCGTTGGCTTGGCGACAAAGGTGAATTGTCGCGATATGATCCCACCGACGATCAATCTTCTTTGTTTGGGTTTCACAATGGCCGGTTTGGCGACTCTGTTCTCGTCATGGGATCGCTACCGTTGGAGATCTATCGGGATCATTTCTGGGATCTTCATCTTGCAGATGATGGCGAAGATTGGCGCCAAGTCTACGGAGGCACTCGAATTTCTCCAGTGGATCACATTCCTTTCGGCTTTTGAACCACAGATCCAAGTGCAAGTTGCAGTCGACTATCCGACGCAGCTGTGGTCTTGGAAATTGATTGAGGTGGCAGGTGAGACGGGTGGCTTGGGGCCATTAAGCAGTAATGTAATCCTGCTGGGTATTGGCTTGTTGTCCTATCTAACAGCGACCTGGATTTTTTGCCGTCGCGATTTGCCTGCGCCGATCTAGTGGACTGCAAGGCGTCACTCATTCGTGTCGCAAGTCACGCTAGGTATCCTTCATATGGTCCAGCGCACGTGGGGGGCGCCAGATGGCCTGTCAGGCAATTCGACTGGCATTTTGACGGTAATGCGGGTCCCTTTTCCCAGTGTACTTTCGATGGTGGCGCCGCCGCCAAACAAACGCGCGCGTTCATGGATTCCGGACAAGCCACCGCGGTCGTGGGGAACTTGTGTGGGGTCAAATCCGATTCCGTCATCCTGAAGTTCCAGGATCAAAGTCCGCTCGTCAACTTGTGTCAGCCGCAGTTCGGCGGCTGACGCCTGGCTATGCCGGCGGATATTGGTCAGCGATTCTTGCGCAATGCGGAAAAGGGTTCCTTCGAGAAGAGCTGGCAGACGTGAAAAAGGTACGCGATGTACGAATTCGATGGCGGTTGAACCACGCTCTCGCTCCTGTGAGACCAGTGAATGCAACGACTCGACGATTCCCATTTCGTCCAGGATCATTGGTCGTAGTTCGTCCATCAGGCGTCGCGCTTCATTCGTGGCTCGTTCCAGAAACTCCAATGCTTGGGTAAGTTCGACGGGTATTTCTTGACGGCGTTTTTGGTAGCCGTTTTGTAGGGATTGAAGCATCATGTGGGCGGCTACGACGTCCTGCGTGAACCCGTCGTGAATTTCACAAGCAACGAGTCGTCGTTCGCGGTCTTGCAAGTCAAGCAGTTGTCGCAGGAGACGCTGTTCAGCATTCAATCGCTGTTCCACTGCCTTGCGTTGGCTGACATCTTCGATGATTGAAAAACGGTGGCGCAGTGGATGCGATTCAGCAGGCACAATCGTGCAGGTCACACGGGTCCAGATGGCACGCCCGCTCTTGTGCAGGAATCGTTGTTCTACGTGAAATGTCTGACGTTTGGAGCTGACTAAATCGGCAAACAGCCGGCGCTCTTGTTGCTGATCTTCTGGGTGCAGGATCGTCGCCATCTCGATCCCGATCAGATCGTTGACCTGATAACCGAGCATGTTGCAGAAAGCTCGATTTGTTTCCAGGATCCGGCTTGCTGGTTCGCAATCCGTGCTCAACATGCCAAGTTTCGATTGCCGCAGGAACTGACGCAAACGATCTTCGCTGGCGTGTTGATCGGTGGATTGCTCAGATGACATCACATCTTGCAGCGCGGATAAGAGACGTCGTGGCTGTTTGCCGCAGGTTGGTTTGAACCGAGGCTGCGGTACAGGTTCCTGCCGGTCAACGAGACTGTCGTGAAACCGAGCTGTGGCCTACCATTATCGAGAAAGGCTCGAACAGCAAACTGACAGCGGCATTGTCCGTTCGCCTTGCGAGTCATGAGCGCGAGCAGACGGCACATGAGGCGTTGGCAGTTGTCCAGGAAAACGTACAACAACTGAAAGAGAGAAGTTATTTTCCAGGTAACAGCAGTGGAGCCCGACTTGGGAAGGGAAACTACTAGTAGGGTTTCCGGGACCATCGGTACCTTAACCAAACCACCCCTTCTTATCGAAGGATTTGAGGGCTTTCTCTTCGTCCTTGTGAATGTCGAAGATTTTGTTCAACTTCATCAGCTTGAACACTTCCGCCACATTCGGACTGATATTGCTCAGTTTCAAATCGACACTGTCTTGTTTGCATTTCTTGCTCAACAGAACAAGTTTACCAATCATCGCGGAGGACATGAACGAGACGGTCTCAAAATTCAATACCATCTTGCCCTGCGCATGGGCTGCTTTTTCTACCAACTCCTTGCCGAGTTGTTGGATTCGTGCATCGTCCAGAATCTTGGATTCAGTGAAACTGACGACCAGAATGCCTTCGTGTTCTCGCGACTTTAGTGACATCGGCATGTCCGTTGTATTGTAAAGAAGATATGGCGTTTCCGCCCGTTTTCCCGGTGTTTCCGCCCGTTAAGGTAACACGCGACTGAAAAGGATGCAATCGTTGGAAAGGAACTGGTAATTCTCGGTGGGCTTACATTGTCATCTCGTCCTCATGAGTCCGCAAAACAGGTGTTCGGTGATTGACGCAAGTAGTTGAAAAGAAAATCAAACGCCTGATGTTCCTGTTCGCCACCTGTTTTTTCGACGAGTGTCGCGAGTCGTGCAAATTCTGTTTCCAGCTCAGCGCGGGAAGACCAGGCCATCCGGGTCACTAGAATCGCAGCTTCGACAACCGCGTGTTTGGCGCGATTAAGACCGAAAAAATCTCGCAGGTGTCCTTGGGACAACACCTCACACTCGAGTCGCGTGCGTGGCTCTGCGTCGGCGAGGGAACAAACACGAAACGCGTACCAGCGGCACGCGTCATTCAGAATATAGCCCGGTATTTCAAGACAAGGTGATAATGCGGGCAGGGGATCGAGTTTGCCCACTGCGGCGCGCGCCAGGAGACTGACGTTATCGACGACGTGGAAGATGCCGACGCCGGTGCGTTTGAGATTTTGGAACGTTCTTGATGTCTGGTAGGGGCGTAGAAGCAATGTTCGCAGATCGGGGGCGACGATCGGTCCCATCGGTGAAATGTTGGGTTGTCCGTCGGCGTTAGTCGTCGTCACGATCCCTTCTAAGATGAGCGGCATAATGGTAGTTCTGGCGGTTTCCCTACGAGTAGAGAGTGGCTTGGATTCTGGATTAGAATGTGATCGGAATATCAGGCACTGGTGGATCCAGTTTACTAGAGGGTCTCCAAGAGTCAGGTAGATCGGGGATGGCATCGTTGCCTCGCAGTCCCGCGCATTGGAGGAAACGAGCCAGTAATTCCAACCCATGCTCGGTCAACACCGACTCCGGGTGAAATTGGAGTCCGACAACAGGCAGTTGGCGATGGCGAATTGCCATTACCGTTTCATCCTGGGTGCGGGCGGATACTTCGAAACTATCCGGTAGCGAACAAGGGTCGACTGCCAGCGAGTGATAACGACAGGCCACAAGTGGATTAGGTAGGCCACGGAATACTCCGCGACCATCGTGTGTGATGGCGCTGGTACGTCCGTGCATCGGTTCTTGGGCACGAACCACACGGGCCCCAAATGCCGCGGCAATAGTTTGATGTCCGAGACAAACTCCCAGTACCGGGACCTGACGAGAGAGTTCATGCACGACCTCGATTGAACATCCTGTTTCGGCGGGGGTACCGGGACCTGGAGACAACACAATTGCTTGCGGTGCTAGCGCCCGGATGCCAGCCGCATCGATCGCATCGTTACGAAATACCAGTGTCTGTTGACCCAGGCACTGGAGATAACGTGCGAGGTTGTGTACGAAACTATCGTAATTATCGATCAGTACGATCATTAGGTAAGCGAGTCGATCAAGCCTTGGGCTTTGTGCCAGGTTTCTTCATATTCCTGTTGTGGCGAGGATTGAGCAACAATGCCGCCGCCGACCGGAAGTTGCCACCATCCCTGGCCGGCCGTTATGGTTCTGATCAGGATACTGAGGTCCATTGAACCGTCAAAGCCGACGTACCCCAAACTTCCACAGTAGGCGCCCCGGGCCGTTGGTTCAATTTCTGCGATGATTTGCATGGCGCGTACCTTCGGTGCACCGGTAATCGATCCGCCGGGGAAGCTGGCCTGTACTAAATCCAAAGCAGTTTTGCCCGTTGCCAGCGTGCCGCAGACGTTTGACACGAGATGTTGAACGAAGGCATAGAGTTCTAGGTCGCAGAGTTGTTTTACACGAACTGTTTCAGGTTGGCAGACGCGAGACAGATCGTTGCGCAGCAAGTCGACAATCATTACGTTTTCCGCGCGATCTTTTTCGCTGTGGAGCAGCTCGTCTGCTCGAAAGAGGTCAGCCACAGCATGCCGTGTTCTTTGACGCGTTCCTTTGATAGGGCGGGCTTCGACATGGCGGTCTCGCACTTGCAGGAATCGTTCAGGCGAGGCACTCACGATCTGGAAAGGGCCAAGATCGAAATATGCTGCGAAGGTGGCCGGGTTGCGTTGTCTTAGTCTCAAGTAGAGCTGCTGGCTCTGCTCTCGTGCTGGGCAGAGTAGGCGTTGCGACAGATTGACTTGAAACAGATCACCGGCGTGAATGTATTCAACGGCCTTCTCGACGGCCTGACGATAGCCGGTAGCTGAGAAGTCACTCGTTAGATCGAGGCCCCCCGAAACCGTGAATTGTGGCGCCAGGCGATGCACCGAGAGGTCTTTCAGCTGACGTGTGCTCTGGTATGGCTGCGCAGGTGGAGCCTTGAGGACTTGCTGGAAGAAGTCGAGACGTTGCTGGGCTCGCTGTAGCCGATCTTGGGTCGTAGTCGCTGGAAATCCTTGGGAGATGATCCAGCTGCGATTGGATTGGTGGTCGAACGCGACCACCACGTCGTACAGACCAATGGCTAAGGCGGGAATCTCAAATTCAGCGTGGCGCGCAGCGGGTACAGTTTCCAGGCTGTGGCAAAGATCATAGGCAAACAGACCGGCTGCACCGCCTTGGAAAGGTGGCAGAGAGGCTTGCGTTTCTGTTGTCCATTCAGCCATCCATTGACGAATACGCGTTAATCCGTCGTCTACTGCAATCGGAACTTCCAAGAAGGAAAACGGATCAGCAGCGACAAAGGAATACCGTCCGAGTACTGGGTCACGCAGGGCACTATCGAGAAACAAGACGTGTGGTAGAGAAGCGCAGGCGCGAAACACCTGTTCCGGGTTGAGTGAAAGATCGAGTTCGTCCACTAGGGGAAGGCAATTATTCAAGTGCATCCTCCCGGGCATTTTGCGACGGATCCTTGGCTGTGGTCGAGTCGTCCGCTCCAGGTGGCACCGTGGCTGTTCCGGTACGTGGTAGTCGGTGGTAGCTTTCCTCGACGGTCAACAGCCCCCAATCCAGAGGCTCATCTTGTTCGTATTGCTTGCCCAGAGTGATGGCAGTCTTTGCTTTAGCTAATTCGTATCCTAGGTAAAATGCATGACTGGCGTCCAAATTACGAGGGCCGGCTGACAACAGTTGATCGAACAATCGAAACGGGTCCGTATCGTTGAGATGGAGCCCTGACGATACCAGATGCAGTCGCCGGTTATCGGCAAACAGACGGTAGTTGTGGTCGCGAAGCTGTGCCGCCAACTCCTCCAGTTCACCCTCATTGAGGGCGAGTTGCTTGTCATCGCGCAGCATGACGAGTCCGGGTTCAACGTGTTTGGGGAGAACTTGATGGTGGACTGCATAACGCACCAAACGACGGGCCAGGACGCATTCGCGGACGCTGCTGCGGGTCCAATTGATAACCTGTGTTGTTAATACGCTGTGGATCTTTAGTTCCTGGCAGATGCCGAGAAGGAGCACGTTGATGCCCGCCGAGTCGACGTCTGTCAGTTCAGTAAGATTTCCAATTCCCATCAGCATTTCTTGTTCAGGAAAATCGCTGCGGATCTGCAGGTAACGCTGCAGGCTCTTTGCCAGACCATAGCCAATGGGTTCTAGGATAGGATCAATGCGGAGAGGAACATTGGCGCTGTTGAGTTGTTCAATTGTGCCATAGAGTTCCCGCAGTTTGGCTGGCTCATCGGGAATGACAACAACTTCGCAACCCCAGTCCGGTGCAGCGTCACGGTTGGTGCTGTTGACAGAGAGTACTAATTCCGCTCCGGCTTGTACGGCGGCCTGAATCTCTTTGGGATTCAGACTATCGATAGAGACTCGATGTCCCTGGTCGCGTAACGCCTTGACACAATCCCCAACGCCATTCCACGGCTCGCCAGGGTCGCAACCAATATCAATCAAATCGGCTCCGTCAGCACCGAGTTGTTCTGCTTGTTTCAAGATTGTGTCGCGTGCTAATCTCGGGGCGTGGTTAATTTCCGCTAGAATCTGGATGTCGTATTGGCCGTAGGTGGGATCTAATCTTGACGATGTCCCGAAGAACTCAGGTAATTCACGAAGGTCGCGGGGGCCACATCTCACGGGGCATCCGGCCGCCGTTATCAAATTCTGCAGATCGCCATGACAGTAGCCCGGCAGCAGAATTTCAGTCGTATTGCTGGGGACTTGCAGGTGGCGTTCGATCCATTGGGGTGTCATCAACGCGGCGACGGTGATCGGCAGTACTGAGATCGAGTAATCGAATCCTGCCCTCGGACCCAAATCCAAGAGTGTGCGTTCTAAGGCCGGTGCCGCCAGCTTTCCGGTTACAAAGTGGATTTGAGAACGCGTCATCGACTGTCACCATACGGAGGGTAACGCCTGGCCTAAACGAAGATGTTGTGGCAGCAGATTCGCCAGTCTGATAGAAGTCAAGTTACCTGTGATCGGTCGTTTTCGGGCACGCCTTGATTGCGTTTTTCAGGGCGCATTACGTTGTTCGAACGTTTTCCAGTCCAGCGCACCGATGCGCCGTAACTCCTTCTGAATGTTGTCGCCGGTATAGAACGATAGCCATCCGTGGAGCTTGCGTGTTTCCCCGACCGGACAGTCCGGGAAGGCTGGGTCGGAGTGCATGCAGGGGCATTCCGCGTTTGACCAGGGCCGCGCGCAATTTTCCCAGGCAGTGATGATCCAGCGTTTTTGCTGCTCGTCATGGCAGGCGATGAAGGGGTCTGCGACGATCCTGTTTTGCGTGGTTCGCTGGTCAAACCCTGTGGCCTGTCCCAACATGACGCAGTTTTGTACACGTAGCCCCGTTAGTTCCTGATCACTATTGTTTGTTAGCCAAAGTTCCCACCGAACCGATTCGGAAGTGGCGCGTACACGTGCACCAAATGAAACGCGATTGGGTAACTTACGCGCAATGTCAAGCGAACCGTCGGCGTTGCGGTTCCATTCTTGTTCGGCTAACACAATACCCTGTCGCGTCCAATGCGTCGGGACATGCGTATGTGCCAGGTAAAGGAGTTCCCGTTGGTTTCCTTTACCTGACCAGATCGCTTCTGGCACATCGACGACCACGTAACCGCCGTTGCTCCAAGGTGCGAAAACGCTGACCTTGGTTTCACGTTGAGGCCGAATGGCTCCGTCGCGAAAACCGATGCGTGGATGACGGCCACCCGGGTAAGGGAGCATTTGTAGAGCGGTTGTCTCCGTACGCGGTGGCGCTATCTGCGAACCCAGGCCAAGCCGTTTCAGCGTTGCCGCGATGGCGTCTGTTTCCATCCCGGTTGCGGCGGCAACCTCGGTTTCCGAGAAGTCATGAAATTGAATCATATTGGTCAACCAGAACCGTAGTTCTTCATCGTTTCGGGGCGGGCGCACGTTCGACCGTTGTTTTCCCGAGGCGACGTAATGTTGGCGATCACGGATTACCTCCTCGTAATCTTGAGGGTTGACAGTTGGGTCGATGTACTGGATCAGATCACGCATTGCGATGACCTGGTACTTATGCAGAGCGAGGTATTTCATGAAGGCTGCGAAACGTTCCTGGGAACTACTGACCCAGGGGTGAGCTCGGTCGGGAACACCATGGAACTGCAGCACGGCAATATTGCCCCGCCGCGCTTGTGAAACCGCGCGAATCAAGTCGTTCAATTCCCAATCTGGACGGGCATCGCCGGCGGATGGAATCAACAAGGGATGATCAAGGCCGGGCTCATAAGCGAAACCGCGTCCTGATCGATAGGGGTGTTCGGGTTGACCCCCGCGTCTGGCAAATTGGATACCGTGATCCTGCAGAATATCCAACGCGTCTCGGTGGATTGCATTACCCGGCCAGGCAAAGCTAATCGGTTTGGGGATCTTGTGTTGGAGACATTTTCGTTCGATACCCTCGAGTTGGGTAGCCAGTTGATCGAGGGTTTCCTGTTTTACACCGAGGTGATCCTTGGTGTGGTTACCGATCTCAAATCCATCTCGGTGCAGCTGGGCAATTTCATCCCAGGTCATGTAGTCCTGTTTGTTGCTGAGAAAATCAAATCCCTCCGTGATAAAAAACGTCGCTTTGAATCCATAACGGCGAAGTATTGGCCGGACGATTGTAAAATGCGATTTCACGGAATCATCAAAGGTGAGTACAACCAGTTTGTCGGGAATCGGATCGCGTGCTGCACAAGGTGTGAGCATCACAGCAGACAGCGCAAGTAGTATCAGAATAGGTTTCATCGGATGATGTCCTGCGATGACAAACGGGAAGCGACGCGGTGATCGCTCGAGATCTGCGGGCCCACCGGTTTGCATTCAAACCTCGCAGAGTCAAGACTCGAGAAACCAGGGTGTGAAGTGAGGGGCTAGTTGACGGGCATTGGGATGCGGTCAACAGCTCATCATGAAGGATGTTAAATCAGTTTCAACGGGCGCCCTCGGACGCAACATTGATTATATTCTCCGCCTGACTGCTGGGCCAAGGCGGCCGAGTTTCCGCCTCACAGAGGCCGTGTCGGAATGGTGACCCGGTGTGGATGGCGCATTGCTTCGCCGTGGTTGTTTAGCCGTGAAAGAACGGGAGAGAGAATGAGCGTGTCGCCGCGGTTCTTGTTGTTGCAGGTGCGTGATTTGTTGGATCCGATGCGGAGCCAGGAGGTGGTTTGTTTTGCAGAAGCTGCAGGGTGTCGACCGGATTGTATACAGACGCTCGATCTGCTTTCAGGTGGTCTTACCGCGGAGGAGTTGAGCCAAGTTGATGTGGTCTTGGTTGGTGGCTCTGGTGACTATTCGGTTGTCGATGGTGGACCCTGGTTGTCTCGGGCACTCGATGCCATGCGTTTGTTGCATGAACAGGGAAAGCCGACATTCGCTTCGTGTTGGGGGTTTCAGGCGCTGGCCCTGGCTTTGGGCGGTGAGGTGGTAACAGATCGATTGCGCGCTGAAGTGGGCACCTATCCATTGCAGTTGACCAGAGACGGACGAAGTGATCCTGTATTTGGGCCGTTCAGCAAGGAGCTCCAGGTACAGCTTGGGCACCAGGATATTGTCGATCGTTTACCGTTAGGTGCGACTTTGTTGGCATCGAGCTGCGGTGTGATCAATCAGGCGTTTCGGATTGAAGGTAAACCGATCTATGCGACGCAGTTTCACCCGGAATTGACCAAAGCCCAGTTTTTGCAGAGGGTCAAGAACTACCCCGAGTACATTCAATCGGTCGCAGGTGTGACACTTTCTGAATTTGCCGATATGGTTGAAGAAACACCTGACGCTAGAAGTTTGCTGGGACGTTTTCTGACACACGTTCTGTCTGCTTGAGACGCCGCCGCTGAGTCCGGGTTCACGGGTGTCACAATTTGTCGCAGCAGTGGGGCGGTTGCCGCCTAGTGCATCGTAGTCCCGCGGGTGAATAGGTGGATTACCGGAATCTAGATTTCCAGTCGCTGGACGACGGCCTCTGCTTGCTGCCTTGATTGTTCCGCTGGCAAGAAGGGGAGTAAATGGGAACGCCTGGGACCGGCGAGTTCCAACGCCTTGCGGAAGAAACTGTTCGCTCGCTCGGCCTGTCCATCGTAATGCAAGAAGAGACCCAGCAAGAACAACAGGTCATCATCGCGTTCATGTCTCCAGGCGGCCTTGGCGAGCGCTTCGAGATGTGCCTCTTTGCCTATTTTGTTGTCTTGGTAGATTTCTGTCAGTGCAAAACCGCTGCGTTGCAATGACGGTCTCATCGCCACCGCGCGTTTAAAGGTGCCTGCAGCCCGATCAAATTGTCCCAACGCGATCAATGCATGTCCTTGCCGGAAATAAGGTTCCGCAACATCGCGGGCTACGCTGCTGGCGGTTCGATAATGTTGCAGTGCCTGATGGTATCGCTGTCCGGAAAAGCAGCGATCCCCCAGGTCCATGATGCGCTCGGCGCGCCGGCGTGTTTCTGCATTCGACTTCCGTACCGTTGAACCAGAAGTGTGACGTTGGTTCGGGGGTGGGTGGCCAGAGAGATCGATTCCCAAGAAACGCTGGACGGCCTCGGGACCAAACAGGAGTCCCGGTGGTTGATAAATGGGTGGAAGCCAACGCGTCGTGTAAACGCTGTAATAGGATCCCCACCGGTTCCAAGGGTGCGCAAATTCCATATATCCGGGAACACCGACGCCTTGGTACATCGTCGAGTAACGGTTGGTTCTCCAGCGATGAAATCGCGACACCTCATAGTGATGCCAGGCGCTGGGGCCAATCGAAAAGAGGCGCGCATAGGGTAGATAAGGAGGGTCGGCACCGAGAGGCCGCAGAGATTGCAACACGAGGACGAGGAAGATCAAACAAGCGGGCAGCCTGCGCATAGTAAGGGCTCCGGCCTGACCTGTACTACTTCGATGTGCCGAGTTCGAAAAGTCGAACTCCGATTATCCCAATTCGCTCCTGTCGTGACAAGCGCGTTCGGCGGATCACTTCTCTAGTTTGAATACCTGTTCCGCGATGCTCCAGTGGACCTTCGTTCCCTTGTCCAGGTTGCGAATGCTACGCCATGTCCCGTCGGTTTCCAATGCGCTGACCAGGTTGCAGTTGAGCTGCTTTTGATAATCCGCCGGAAGGTCGTCCAGGACGTCTTCGACACAACGTGTGGCTTGCACGCGCAGCATCGCCTTGGCGAGTAGAAAGCTATTTCCCAGTTCTGTTTTCATCCGTTTGGATTGAATGAGACTTTCAACCGTCTTGATTGGTGACCGTGTGGGAGTCAGGGGATGTGACCGAAGTCGACAAGAGTTACGGCAAAATTTCAAGAAGTCGGGCGGCGACCGCGCAGCGCCCGCCGTTCGGAAACCGCTGAGCAGTGACAACGGAACGTCGTCGATGAGGATTAAGGGAAAATTTGCGACCTGGTTTCCTTGCAACTGTAAATCCGTCGCCTGTCCGTCCAGATGGACGATCGCCATTTCTCCAGAGCCGTCTTCGGGAACAAAGAGCAGTCGCGCTAAGAGAAAGATCCGGTTTTCGTCGAGGTTGTACCGCCATGCCCGCACGGTGTCACTGCGAGCGAGATTGTAATAGCTGGTTAGCGCCTCGATGGCTTTCTTTTTTCCAACCGAGTGGAGTAGGTTCACGGTCTGGATCAGTTGTACGGGTTGCAAATTGAAGCCGTTGAATGACGCCAGATGAATCCGTTTCACCAACGGCAGCACGTCGTCGTGAATTTCGCCGCGCAAGTCATCAAAGTGAATAAAGTCGAATGCGGTAACTCGATCTTGAGGCAGTATGTTGCCTGGCGGCTCGTATAGGTCGTCGAAATGCACGATCAAATAAGCTCCTGAACCCAGGGGGTAGCGGATGCGACCTGCATCGTCGATGAATGCGCGATCGTCCTGCCACTGGGACGGTCCGCGAGTTGCACGGACCTCGGTTTCTACCCGATTCGCGGTCATGCCGATCTCCATGACCTGGTAGAGATTACCGACCTTCTCGGCTGGGGGGGCAGTGCGCAGCCATAGCACGCTGCCGATGGCAACCACGGCGAGCACGATACTGAGAAGGCCGGCCTTAACGACATACGGCCACGTCCGCGGCGAGTCTAGGGGTTCGTCCGCTGCAGCGTGCACGCGTGGCTGGGCGCCAGGTGGCAGATCTCCGATGGTCACCGAAGATAGTTCCGCCAGCATCCGATTTCGTTCAGGTTTCGATCGAATCGAGTCGCTGAAAAAAACGCTGATCTGGGGATCCGCTAACGGCGGGGTAAGGTCGGGATCGTTTGTTTCTGGTTGGCGGGTTCCGGGAGCCCGGTTAACGCGATAGGCCAGGCGACCGTTGTGCAGCGGCGCGATTGCCGGGGACTGCACTTCCAGAATGACACGTTGGCCGGTGGATGTTTCACAGGCCAGGTATTTATCATGCGTGTCATCGGTGCGCAAGTACTCGTCAATCCGGTAGTCGTCGATGAAGAAACCCCAGTATTTTCCTTCTTGAAGCTGCTGACATTGCCACTCGGTAAGCAGGTCAGTCTCAACGAGTCGTGCACAAAAAACAGCCAAGTGTCGGCGGCCTGTGTATTCAGACTTCCATTGCAGGTAAATTTCTTCGAGTTTTGACTGGGGGATGAGTTGGCTTGCCAACAGGTGCGCCAAGAAACGGTCGATGTCGGTAGACCAGGGATGGCGAGACATGGTAGTTGGCGGCAAACAGTGTGGATGGACATGCTTACCGGTAAGACCGCGTTACCTGCAAGTCCAAACCGGGAGCGAGCGATTATACCGCAGCGGTGAGTGCCGACCAAGAAACCGAGTGGCTCACTCGCTAATACCCGTAGTCTGCCTTCAGCTCCGATTCATCGCGCCAACGCGGACTTGTTTTCTCGATGCGCTGTGTGTGAAGTGCCAGCCCCGAAACATTTTGGAGAAGAACTTCAAAGACCCGGTTGGCGACGATGAGGTGTCCTAGATCGCTTTGGTGAACTCCGTCGTTGTGGACGAGCCAGGGGGCTTCTCCGCTGGCGCCAATGAGGTCGACATACAAGCACTCTTGTTGACGAGCGACTTCCTCTACCGATCGGTTGAACGTCTTAAAGAGGTCCAGGTTGGCGTGCTGCCAACCTTTCCCGCCGGCCATGAAATCGGTCATAAAGTAAGGACCTAGTAACACGATCAATGGTTGGATCTGCCGGCGAATATTTTGTACAACTCCCGCCAACTCTTTCTGAAACAGCGAAACTGGGGTGCCGCCGCGGGCGTCATTGAGCCCATATGAAATGATCAAGAGGTCGGGGTGCTGGTCAAAGACATGCTTTTGGAGCCGTTCGTTGGCTGCCGGCTTTCCACTGTACGGGTAACAGGGGCTTTGTGTGGAAATTACGTTGGATCCGATCCCCGCGTTGAAGATATCCATTGGCTGGTATTGCACATCGTTGATCATCATGCCCAATCTCGAGACCCAGCAGCGTTGACGAGTGGTACTCCAACCGCCGGCGGTGGTACTTTCACCCAGCGTGACAAGTTTGCGAAACTCATTTTTCCACCAGTCTTGTTTCTTGTCTGGTTGGATTGCGGCGGTAGCCCGAAGTGATGTAAGGCTACTGGCGATACCAACACCGGCGATCGCTGAACTGCTTTCGAGAACGTTGCGGCGTGTCCATTGTTGGTCCGGCTGGGGACGTGGCATGGGAATTCCTTGTTCTTGATGGGCATGAGAGAAGTGATGGCCCACGACGTTGCTCGTGGAGTATCGAATGCCTGTTAGGTGATTCAGTATGAACAAGTCTGGACGTTTGCAGATTACGGTTTTTCACCGCGCTGCAATCGTGTTTCAATGGCATCGAGGCAGGGCAGAACATCCGCAATTCCATCGACAATGTAATGGGCACCGGCCTGATTCATTTTCTTATAGGCGCGTCGGATGCGCCGGTCGTATTCTGGTTGTGGAAGCGCGCTGATTTCCGCTTCGCTCAACCCGATCTCATTTCCTGTTTTGGCCAGTCCGATCGTCCACATGCCTGCGTTCAAGCCCTCCGCAATGTCCGGTACGGTGTCGCCAATCTTGACGATGGACTCCATAGGAAAAATTCCCAGCCTTTGTGCGTTGGCCAGACACATCCAGGGTGCAGGGCGTCCCGCTGGCACGTCCGTACCACAGACCATCTCGTCTGGCTCGTACCCGCGCTGTCGTGCTTCCCTTTGAACGATCGCCATCATCTCGGCGTCGTAGCCGGTAGTGGAGCCGATTTTCAATTCGCGTTTGCGAAATTCCGCGACCGTTTCCAGTGTGCCGGGAATCAGGTCCGCATAGTCAGCCAGACATGCCAGTTGTAGTGGAATAAAGTCGGCAAACATGGCCTCGACATCTTGGTCGCTACAGTCGCGACCATGGGCTTCTTTCCACCGACGTGAGACGGCGGGAATCCTGGTGATCTGTTCGATATGGGTTTTCTTGTGAGTCCCCATCGGCTCCCGGGCTTCTTCCATCGAAATCTCGACGCCCTGGCGTTTGAAGACTTCACGAAAAACAACTGCCGGGGCGTAGCAGCCGTAGTCCAAGGTGGTACCCGCCCAATCGAGGACTACCGCTTGCAGGCCGCCCCGGTATTGTCGTTGAAAGGTAAATACGTGGCTCACCCGTCTTTCCCTCCTGTGATTTGCCGCGTAAGGTACGGCAGCGATCCCGATGAATCTTATATTGCCGAGGCTCGACAACGTGACGCGCATTCTGATCACTGAGTGTAAGCAGGAAGTCTCTTCGTTCAATCCTGTGGCGAGTCATTATGACGATTTTGTGACTTATCACGGGCAGCAGCATCTCGAGTACCACCGCACGGTACGCGATGAAGTTGGTGGCGCCTTGGCGGTGTTTGATACGACTGACGTCGAGCTGGTCCCGGCGTTTGGAGCGCGGGCGATGACTTCAGGGGGAACCTTGGATCACGCTAGTTTTGAGCAACTGTCCGGAGAGTTCTTGGAGAGTGTGGCCCGCGCTGGATCCGTCGATGCGGCTTATTTTTGTTTGCATGGCGCGATGTCGGCGGAACAAGAAAGTGATCCGGAAGGATTTCTGTTGCAGCGGGCGAGGGAAATACTCGGTGACACCGTTCCGATCATTGTTTCCCTCGATTTACATGGCATTCTGACAGACCGCATGCTGCGATTCAGTGACGCGGTGGTGATTTATCACACCTATCCCCATGTAGATTTTTACGAAACCGGTCAACGCGCTGCGCGGTTGCTAATGCGGGTAATACGAGACGGAGTACAGCCGGTTACGGCGCGAGTGAAGATTCCCGCGTTGGTCCGTGGAGATGAATTGATTACCGAGACGGGGCTTTTCGGTAGCTGTATTCGGCAGGCCCAACAGATTGAAGCACAGCCCTGGGGCCTCTCCGCCGGCATGCTCATCGGCAACCCTTTCACAGATGTTCCGGAATTGAGGTCCAATAGTTTGGTGGTTACCGATGGCGATGAAGCAGCGGCCCGTCAGCAGGCGGTTGCAATGGCCGAGTTGTTCTGGCAACATCACGAGCAGATGCAGGTTCCCTTGACGAGTCTATCGGAGAGTATCCGTCTGGCCCACGAAACCGCGGGAACTACGGTGCTTATGGATGCCGCGGATGCCACCAGTTCGGGCGCCTCTGGAGACAGTAACGCGATTCTGCGGGAATTGGTCACATCTGAGTATCCGCGTCGCGCTCTGTTGCCGATAGTTGATCCACCTGCCGTGGAACGCGCCTTGCAAGCGGGAATCGGAGGTACCATTCGCACGACGCTCGGCGGCGCGCTCGACCCCGGACGCTTTCCCCCTTTCGAGCGAGAATGTGTTGTGCGTTTGTTATCGGACGGCCGTTTCTTGAGCGAGTCGTTTCGACAGCCTTGGAATTCCGGCCCCACCGCGGTCTTGGAATCGGGCGGACTGACGGTTGTCGCCTCGACCACAGCGGTGAGCCTTTACGATCGTTCGTTTTTTCTCGCGCACGGTCAAAATCCCCAGCACTTCGATCTGGTCGTGGTGAAATCCCCGCACTGCGAGCCGCATATGTTTGCCGATTGGTGCGACCGGCTGGTCAATGTTGATGCGCCCGGTGCTACCAGTGCCAACGTGCGCGCGTTAGGGCATGTGGTCTGCGAACGCCCAATTTTTCCGCTGGATGAAATACCCCAATACCAGCCCAGCGCGGATCTGTTTTGACGCTAAGAGGGCAGGCGTATACGGCCAATGTCGTGTTCCTCGAGCAAGTCACGTGCCACGGATTCGCCCGCGGGTAATGGTCCATTGGTGAGAAGTTGCTGGGTGCCAGGTGCAACGCGCGTTGCAGCGCGGTTAGGGATGCGGGATGATGGTTGCGCTTGCCAAGCCATTGATCCGGCCACTCGGTTTTCCATGAGTGGGCTAGGCCATGGCCATCGATGACAGGTCTTCTGGTGAGCCGATCGTGACGGGCACTGCGAGGCGATCATGAACTGCATCGACAACACGCCGAGGGGCTCCCACTCACTCTATGGCCGTTCCGATCGCTGGTTCTTGCTGACGCTCGTCGCACTCAACTATTTCACGATCTACCTCCACCGTAACCTGCTCAACTATGTACAGATTCCACTGCAGGAGGGCCTGCACCTTACGGAGACTCAGATTGGTTTGTTGCGGCCAGCCTGGTT
Organism: Planctomycetaceae bacterium; assembly: GCA_002709225.1. Lineage (GTDB taxonomy): Bacteria > Planctomycetota > Planctomycetia > Pirellulales > Pirellulaceae > UBA9264. Next base: position 80,216 of record PAQH01000039.1, on the reverse strand, counting down.
GATTCCTTATTGCCTCGCCCAACTAGGGGTGGGATATCTTTCCGACCGGTTTCGCCGCCGTGCGGTAGTCTTGTCGTCGCTGGTTGCCAGTAGTTGTTGTTTGGCGGCAATGGGTTTGTCACGCGGCTTTGGGGACATGGTGCTGGGGCGCGTTCTGTTGGGCCTGGGACAATCGTGCGCGGTTCCTGCGATGGCCAGTATTATCGCCGATTGTTTTACGGCACGTAACCGTTCACGGGCATTCGGTATCTACTTGTTTAGTTACAACTGCGCGCTGGTGGTGGCTGGAAAGTACGGTGGACGATTGGCGGACACAGCGGTTTGGCACGTGCCGGTCGGTACATCCGTTATTGATGTGGCTGGGTGGCGCATGGCGCATTTTGTATTTGGTGCTGCCGGCCTGGTGGTGTGGTTGGTTCTGTTGTACTTACTGAGTGAACCAGATCGTACGGGACACTCCGAGCAAGCCCAAGCGAAATCCAATGCGATGGGGGTTTGGCGTTCAGCGCTATGTGTCCTGTCGGTTCCATCCTTCCGCTTGTTTGCATTGACGTTTGCACTGGCGGGAATGGTTATCAGCATGATCCAGTTTTGGTTACCGAGACATTTTTATCAAGCTTTCCATACCACCTACGGTTGGGGCCTCGAGGATGCGGGTTTTTTTGCCACGCTTTGGATTCAGAGCGGCACGATTGTTGGCCTGTTGGTGGGAGGTTGGCTGGCCGATTGGTGTTCAGCCCGTACGTATCGGGGTCGGGTCTTCGTGCAGTTGGCTGGTTGGCTGGTGGTTGCGCCAGCGATCCTGGTGGTAGGCACCAGCCAGACGGTTGCTTTACTGGCGGTGGCGATGTTGGCGGTGGGAATCGGTGTTGGTTTGTATCAGTCGAACACGTGGACCGCGACATTTGAAGTGGTTGATCCGGCCACGCGGGCCACGGCCGTCGGGTTCTTGAACTTGGGATCGGGAATTCTCGTTCACTCGTGGTTTGATCCGGTGATTGGCTGGCTCAACGAAACGGTCTTGGTCGACCGCTCCTCGAACTCACTCGGTTTTCTGTTGACCAGTATGGCGGTTCCTGCCGCGATCGCAGCTGCCCTGTTGGCACGGGCGATGCTCGTGACGCTGCCGCAGGATTTTCGCAATGGCGCTGGGGCGCCCGGCGCCGAGTAGATGTGGCAGCCATTCGCATCTGCAGCTTGAAGTAGGAGTGGCGCTATGGGGCTGTTGCCTGGTCGACAAATGTCTGCCAGAAACGTTCAGCTTGTTGATGATGCGATAGGATCGCCGCGGCGTTTGCAAGGTTCTTCGATTCGATGTTTTCGATTCGCTCTTGGACCCAGTTGAGAAAGAATTGTGCCGCCTGACGGCTGATGCGGGGCCGTTTGCCAATTTCTACATAGTAGGGGCCAGAGCTGCCCAGGCGGTACGATTTTCCGTAGTTGCTCACAGCTCGAATCAACATCCAACCACTTTCGTGGAATTCCAATGCTGGCAGACGCCCACCAGAGCGTGCATATTGATCCAGCCGTACTTCATGCTCGACTTTTCCATTCTTGACAACTTCCAGGTAATCGACTTTGTCGCGCAACGAGAGTTTCAAACTAGCCCGCAGCCGCACGGTTTCGCCCGCGGTGGCTCGAAAAATGTGGCCGGGTAGTTGACCGTTCACGCGGGGCCGTAGCAAGGGTCCGTTGGTGACAACAACGCGTCCCGCCCTCAGGCCATCCCACCAACGCTGCCAGGTAAGTTGTTTGCCACAATAGACGTAGACGCGATTGTAGCCCAGCGGGTTGGGCGAAACGCCAGACGCACTCCCCGCTGAAGGCGGTATCCGGAGGCCACAATTGAGGATCTGGTAGTAGATGTGTTGGCTCCAACGACCGTTACCATGCGGGTTCGGGTAGAGCAGCTTGTCACGGGATTTGCCCCAAGCTTCGTTGGGTATTTGCGCAGTGCGGCCCATGTGATTGTTCAGTAAGCCGATGCTATCGACGAGACCGGTAGTGATCCACAAAGGCACATCCCACCAGAACGGTTTTTCGATATCGACATGTGCATGTGGAAAATTCCGGGCCGCCTGCAGGTAGGTCAGCGGTGCAGGAAACTCCGGGAAACGACTTCTCGAACCCGGCAGCTGCAATGGCTGTGCGAGGTTGAAGAACAGCAGGGTGCCACCCTGGCGCGCGTCTTTTCCTGCCAATGGCCGGAAGTACCGTTGGTCATCGAATCGTACTAGAGGCGGGTCCGGTACATCGCGATTTTTCCAGAGGTTGTGTTCATTCCACCAGCTGATTACTGGCACCACGTGAAGATCTTCGGCTTGCATCAGCAGCTCAATATCCTTGAGCTGGCGTTGTACGTGTAAATCTCCTGACCACCATCCCTCTTTTTTCATGTCCACGAAACGCCGCATTTCCAAGTCGTGCGTATCTCCAGAATTTCTGCTGATCGTAAATTCGCCGCTGAGTGTTCTGTATTCGGGCCCACGTTCCATTTCAAACTGGTATCGACCCGGCTTGAGCTCTAAAGTCAATTCGCCATTGAAAACGAAATGATCGTGCCAGAACGGAATGCGAGGCGGGCGGACTGCCCGGCCCCGGCGATCGCGCAAATGCATGCGAACCGGGACGACATGCCCGCCGGGTTGTTCTACCGCTCGTAACGTAACGCGACCTTCACGAGCAGCGTGTAATGTTCCCGAGTTATTTGGAACCGCCGTCCAGCACAGCGCCCAACAGAGCACACTCCACCACGTCGGGGCCAAGCGTGTGTGCGGGGGTTCCTGCGCCGTCATGTTCATATTCGTTTTGGTTGGTTGCGGAGTTTCGGACATCGTTACCAGCTTGGAATCGAGATCCTACACGGAACAGCACTATCCAGAAAACGCAGTTTCTTGGTTCTTCGCCTTGGTCCCGGATGGGGAGCGGTTGAACGTCACTACAGACAATCCGTACAATGAGGATTGTGGAGTGCAATTGACATTTGGATACTCGTGGTGCCCGGACGATGGCGAACGACTACTATCAGACCCTCGGCTTAGATCGTGATGTCGCACAAGGCGAAATCGAACGCGCCTATCGTAAACTGGCGCGTAAATATCACCCTGATTTGAATCAGGATGACCAGACTGCCAAGGAGAAGTTCCAGGAGGTCCAACAGGCATACGAAATCTTGAACGACCCTGAGAAGCGGGCGATGTACGACCGCTATGGCAAGTCGATGGGGTCCGCCGGACCTGGGCCTGGTCGGCAGGGTCACCCCGGCGGATTTTCAGGTTTCGAATTTGACCAGTTTTTTGGGCAACAGGGAGGTGGTGGGGCAGGAGGTTTCAATGGTTTCGCGGATCTCTTCGGACAAATGAATTCGCCGGGAGGAGCCCGTCGCAGACGGTCCGCCAGACCACGACAAGGGGCCGACTTGCATCACGAAGTGCAAGTTCCTTTCCAGACAGCCATTCTGGGAGGCGAGGTTAGGCTTAGTATCCAAAGGGCTGGGGGGCAGGTCGAGAATTTATCCGCCAAGATTCCCGCTGGCATTGAAGACCAGAGAAAGATTCGCTTGCGCGGCCAGGGTGAGCCTGCACCACCGGGAGGCCGCCCGGGTGATTTGTTAATTACCGTTCGAGTTACGGCGCATCCCTGTTTCCGCCGACAGGGTGACAATCTTGAAGTTGAGGTGCCGTTGACGTTGGATGAGGCTGTATTGGGCGCCAAGATCGATGTACCTACGCCTTGGGGGGTGATTGCCTTGACTGTCCCAGCTGGTACTTCCAGTGGTAAACGTTTTCGTGTCAAAGGACAGGGGGTGTCTGGAACGGGGGACAAACGTGGTGATTTGTTTGCGGTGTTACGTATTGTGGTGCCGGAGGCGGTTGACGAATCCAGCGCTGAACTGATACGGCAATTTGCGAGTCAGAACCAAATCGATCCCCGTTGCGAGCTGGACTGGTGAACAGTGCCGAAAATTGACTCTGCCGCGGTGTCACTCGCGTGTGATTTGTTCCGGGACGCATGACCTACAAGAGCAGATGCTAATGGTTCAGGATGGCTTGCCAGTTGTGGCCCTGGATGCCGAGCGATTTCCACGTAGCTTGAGGGTTACCAAGAGTAAGGACTTTGCGCGCGTGCACCGACACAACGTTTTTGCTGCCGATTCAATGTTGGTCGTTCGTGGGTCGATGAATCAGCGTTCTTATTCCAGATTGGGTTTGTCGGTTTCCCGAAAAGTGGGCCACGCCCCGTTGCGGAACTATTGGAAGCGACTCATCCGAGAAGCCTTTCGCACGCTACGATTGGAATTGCCAGAGGGATATGACTTAGTGGTGCGGCCTCGACGGGGAGCCAAGCCAAGTTTGTTGGAAATCCGTAGGTCGTTGCCAAAGTTGGCGCGTCAGGTAGTTCGCAAGTGGGAGCGGAAAAACAAGTGAATGCGATTGTCAGAATCGTTTTTTCTGTTCCCAGCGTGTTGTTGGTACTGGCGGTGCGCGGGTACCAACGTTTCATCAGCCCACTCTTGCCGCCGATGTGCCGCTTTACTCCATCTTGTAGCAGCTATTTCATTTTGGCGGTGCGTAAATTCGGTGCGATTCGTGGTAGCTGGCGCGGTGCCTTGCGTATTTGCCGCTGCCATCCGTTTCATCCGGGTGGTGAAGATTGGCCGTAAAGGGTGCGTTTGCCATGGTGGAGTCTCCGGTCGCCGCGGCGCGCGGGCGCTCCCCACGCGCTGTTGTTGAGTGACCGGGTTGCCAGTACCTAAGCTGGCACTGCTAGCAATGTGGACAAATGGTGAGTTGTTTCCCGATTTTTCCAAGTGAGATGTTGTGCAGTACGGCGGCCAGTTAATCTACGCTGTGCAGGTTGACTATTTTCTCAGATGGCGGCCAGTGGAATAGAGAATTATCAATTCCTGCACGACAACCCGCATCCGGCCGGGTGCAGTGGTCGATGGAGTATTGGTACGTCGCGTTTCAGACCCTGTCACCGACTCCACACATTGCCACGAGGTCCGCTCATGCTCATGCGTTACACGCATCCTGAGCTGCAGTTTACACACGCGCTTCCATACGGAGCGTTGATTCACGATCATGGGGTGCAGTTTGTTGTCTTTAGTCGCTCGGCAACAGCCTTACGGTTGTTGCTCTACAAGAACGTGGACGACACCGAACCGGTGGATGTGCTGCATTTGAATCCGCAAACAGATCGTTGGGGTGACATTTGGAGCGTGTTCGTACCGGGTATTCAAGCTGGCCAGCTTTATCATTTTCAGGCGGATGGTCCTTACAAACCTGAAAATGGGCAGCGATTTGATGCCCAGGCGCGCTTGATTGACCCCTACGCCAAGGCACTGGCTGGTCGGTTCCAGCCTGGATCCGATGGTGTGATTCGTCCGCCTAAATGTGTGGTCGTGGAAGACTACTTTGACTGGGAGGGAGATCGGCATTTACGTCGGGAACTTTCCGAAACCGTGATTTACGAGATGCATGTCCGCGGTTTTACCAAGAGCGCTTCCAGTGGGGTGAAGCACCCCGGGACGTACCTCGGCCTGATTGAGAAAATTCCTTACCTCCAGTCACTCGGTGTGACGGCGGTGGAACTAATGCCGATTCACGAGTTTCCGATTCGGCATGTCTCGGGACATGAAACAGAACACCCCAATTATTGGGGTTATGATCCGCTGGCATTTTTTTCACCACACCGTGGTTACGCAGCCAGCGACGAACCGGGTGCTCAGGTTCACGAATTCAAGCAACTCGTCAAGTCGTTACACCAGGCTGGAATTGAGGTCATTCTCGACGTCGTATTCAACCATACTTGTGAAGGCAATGAGCGCGGACCGGTGTTGAGTTTCAAGGGGCTGGAGAACAGTGTCTATTACATGCTCGAGACGGATCGAAGTCGTTACCGCAATTACTCTGGATGTGGCAATACGGTCAATGGAAATCACCCAATCGTGCGTGAGATGATCTTCAATTGCCTGCGCCACTGGGTTCATAATTACCACGTGGATGGATTCCGTTTTGATCTGGCATCGATTCTCAGTCGCAATCAGAGTGGCGAGTTGGTACCGAACGCACCGGTTGTCAACGCGATTGCTGAAGACCCACTGTTAGCGGATACCAAGATTATCGCGGAGGCCTGGGACGCCGCGGGTGCTTACCAAGTCGGTTCTTTTGGTGTCGATGAACGCTGGGCTGAATGGAATGGAATTTACCGCGATGAAGTGCGAAGTTTTTGGCGTGGGGACGTCGACACTCTGGGGGCGTTGGCGACACGCCTGGCGGGTTCCAGCGATCTTTATGAACGTGCCGGTCGCGCGCCGCACTGCAGTATCAATTTCATCACATCACACGATGGGTTTACGTTGAATGACTTGGTCTCCTACCGTGAAAAACGCAATGCGGAAAATGGAGAAGACAATCGAGATGGAGAGAACCACAATCTCAGCGACGGCTATGGGGCCGAAGGCCCGACTTGGAACAAGGCAATCGAGTCATTACGGGCACGCCAAATCCGAAATATGATGACGACTCTACTGCTTAGCCAGGGCGTACCCATGTTGCTTTCAGGAGACGAGTGCCGTCGTACACAGAAGGGCAATAACAACGCGTATTGCCAAGACAATGCAACTTCCTGGTTCGATTGGAATTTGGTGGATCGGCATGCGGATTTGTGGCGGTTTTGCCAGAAGTTGATCCATTTTCGCCGTCGACAACCGACGGTACGTCGTCAGCAGTTCTTGACGGGACGCGTCTTGCAACCAGGAGGAGTGCCGGACGTCAGTTGGTACGCTGTTGACGGGGGACCGATTGATTGGACTGGGCCGTCCGCATTGATTTGCTTGTTGACGCGACCTGCGGACGACCAGCAATCGGCGGCGAACGCGTGTGATCTGCTGTTCTTACTCAATTCCACCAGCGATCCTCAGGAGTTTGTGTTGCCCGTGGTAGCGCGCTCCTTTCAGTGGCGGATGTTTGTTGACACCGCAGCAAAGCCGCCGGGAGATATTTTCCCCGAGGGAGACGGACCGCCTTTAGATGCGCAGCAGCGCCACTCGTTGCCGCATCACACAAGCCGTGTTTACGTTGCTCCGCACTAAGCTCGATGCTTGATAAGTTCGTCCGACAGCGGGCTGGGATTGAAGCAGTGCGTTAGCCGAGGTCGCGGAGGGCTTGGCCTGGACTCAACGCGTGATTCAAGCCTTGCAGTTCGTCGACATAATGCTGCGTTGGATCGATGCCCAGGTGATCCAGGATGGTCGCTACCAGGTCGGCGGGAGAGACTGGTTTGTCGGCTACAAAGGCGGCGTGGTGGTTGGTGGCGCCGTACACCTGCCCACCGCGTACCCCACCTCCGGCGAGCAGTGCGGTGAATGCACTGGGCCAATGATCCCGCCCCGTTTTTTTTGTGTTACTACTTTGACTGAATTGTCCCATATGGGGAGTCCGTCCAAATTCACCGATTGCCACCACCAGGGTTGTCTCTAGTAATCCCCGTTGATGCAGGTCCTCGACAAATGCAGAAAAGGACTGATCAAATATGGGACACAGGAGATTCTTGAGCTTGGGGAAGTTCTCCTGGTGCGTATCCCAGCAGGTGTTGACTCCGTCGATCTTGGTTTCGTCCATCCAGTTTACCGTAACCAAGGGTACGTCGGCTTCAACCAGGCGTCGAGCCATCAACAGGCTCTGACCGACGATAGTCTTTCCATAACGCTCACGTATGGGGGTCGGTTCCCGTTCGATGTCCAGCAGTCGACCGGCGCGGCGTTCGATCAATGTCTGGGCTCGATCACGATGCCGGCGCCAACCACCGATGGATTTTCCGGACCAGCCACCCGGACCCGCCTGGTCGAGTAGCTCATCCAGTAGTTGGCTGCGGCGCTGAATCCGTGTGCGGGGAAGCGTTTCTCTTAAACGCAAACCGTCGATTTGAAATTGCGAGGTCTTATCGTCCCCCTGGACGAGCATGGCGTTGTAACGTTCGCCCATTCTGGCACCCGTCTGTCCCGCAATCCGGCGGGCCTGTCCGGGAAACTGCAAATACCAGGGAAGCACGATGGAGGCGGGTAAGCCGCCACGCGATTGCCCGTACCGCATGACCATCGCGCTCGTCGATGGCCAGTCCTGTTCGGTGGCCTGATCTGTAGTAGGCGCGCCAAAATACTCGCGACCGCTAATCACTTCGCTACAAGCGGGACCGTGGACGTTCATGTTGTGCGTCATGCTCCGCAGCAGACAGATCTTGTCCATTTGCTGGGCCACTTGCGGAAGATGTTCGCAAACATGGATGCCGGCGACCGACGTCGCGACAGGACGAAAGTCTCCTCGAATTTCAACGGGTGCCGTGGGTTTCATATCCCACAGATCAATTTGGCTGGGGCCGCCAAACAGAAAGAATAACACGCAACTACGCGTTTGTTTGTTTTTCGTTTGTCTTGGCGCGGCCACCGCGCGCTGCAGCAATCCCCAGGGGTTTGTGGAAAGTCCCAGGAGTGGCGCGCCGGCCGCGGTGACCAGGGAACGGCGGGAGACTTCTGAGCGTGGCGAGTTACGGGTTGCCATCAATCGCGCTCCACGAGTCGAATTGAGATTCAGGTTGGCCAGTATCAGTTATCTATCCTATCGGAATCTGGCTGCCGTTGTAAGAAAAACGAGCCGCGATCGAGGATCCTTGGCTTTCTGTCTGTCACAGTTGGTTTCGATCTCTAGCAGGGGGTACGCTGCCGGTGTTTAGTCTGGAGCACCGGGTGCATGTTTTCCGGAGGTATATGTTTTCCAATAGTGGTGGGCCAGCACGAGGAGCGCGGCGCAAGCCGTGCCCAGTGACAGATAATGCAGTGCTGTCAGCACGTTCAACAACATCTCAAGTGCCTTTGATCAAATGGACGCGGATCTGTCACCAGTTCTTGATCAACGCGTGCAGGAGTCGTGAGAAAGCAGTGCCACGAACCACAATCTGATAAGCGATCAAGCAAGCGACAAATCCGACCACCGCGGGTGACAGGTCCGCGCTCCAGGCGAGATGTTTCTCGACCCAGTCAACTTGCGCAAAGGCCTGGCTTCCCATGCGCCAACCGATCGCGGTGAGAAATCCAGTCACCATCGCGACGATGACGGCGGGTATGCGGCACGGGTGGTACCAGAACAGTCCAACTGCGAACGGCAGGACCATGGTGGGAGCCCAAAAGTCGTAAACGAACTCGAGAATGCTGGCGATGTTACTGAAGTACCAGGCGCAGATCGCCGCTGCAAATCCGCAGACCAATGTTGTCATACGGGCAACCCGTAGACAAGCTGCATCGGTCGCCTGGGGCGCCACGTGGCGCCGGTAGTAGTCTTCCAGCATGACCGTTGCCAGGCATGAGAGACAGCTGTCGGCTGACGACATTACGGCGGCGATGATGGCCGCGATCAATAATCCGGCAAACAAAGGGTGCAAGGTTGTTCGCACTAAGGTTGGAAAGGCACTTTGGTTGGCCTGTTGTCTGGCTTCGGGGCGCGAGAGGGACACGCCATCCGTTTGGGCCTGTGTGAGCAGCCGATCGGTTTCACGTTCGAGTTCTTGTTGGACTCGCGGGTCGACCTGAGCCGCGGTGCCCAGGACCAGGGTCGCCATTGGCAGAAAGAGCAACAAGAACAGTCCGGCACCCGCCACACCCCAGCGAGCCTCTTGGGCATCGCGGGCGATAAAGCATCGCACGGCGTAGGGGGGGACGAAGGTTTCTCCCAACAGGAACGCGATGAACAGGCTGCCGGTACGGAGTAGGGAGCGGTGTGAGGTCAGTTCAAAGTGGCCTGCTTGGGCCGCTGCTTCCAGCCCGGAGAACCCCCCGGCGGTCGAGAACGCGAAGGCGGATGCGAGGCCGATGCCGAACACCAGGATGGCAAATTGCAGGACATCGGTGGCAATGACCGCGCGCATACCGCCTATCGTGGAATAGATAATGGTGACCGCGGCGCCGATCCAAAGCGCGGTGGCATAGTCCAGTCCTAGGATCGAGTGCGTCACGGTACCGATAGCCGCCATTTGGGCGGCTAGCGCGCCGACCAGAAAGATCACGCAATTGAAGACAGCCATTTCACGGGCCAGCGGCCCGAATTTCAAATGAAAATAGTCTCCCACGGTGACCAGATTCAGGCCGCGTAGCCGGGGCGCCACGAACAGTCCGGTAAACACCAGTTGCACATGCCAGGCAATGGTCACGACTGCCGCAGCGATGCCAATGTGGTGGACCTGGGCGACCATGCCGACGGACGCTCCACCACCAATCATCGTGGCTGCTGTCGTGGCCATGACGACGACCCAAGGGATGCTCCGTCCGGCGACTGTGAAGTCGTTCGCCGTTTGGACGCGCCGCGCTGTTCGGATCCCGATCCACAGTAGCAGGCCCAAGTAGCCTACCAGCATTCCGATTTCGACAATGCGATCGCTTATCGAAAACGACACGAGATCTCCTCGGTTGACGCTGTCAGACGTGGTCTGCCATGGCGATCTTCAAGGCGGCGCCGGTGCCCGGTTCTTGGGGGACCGTATAATGTCCCTGTTCCACACGAACAGGAACCACAAAACGATCGCGCAGATGGGGAATGTGCTCTAACAGAACTACATCATGGCCCAACGCGATGTGATTGAACAGTACGAGATGCTGATGGATTTGTCCCATGTCACCGACGTGTGGAATGATCTGGACGGGGTAGTGGGTCGCCATGATCGAGACTGCCAGGTATTCGCTAATGCCTGCCAGTCTGGTGCAGTCAGCCTGGACAATACCCACGGCGCCATTGCGGAGGTAGTTTTTCCAGATCACGCGGTTGGGAATCGACTCGCCAACTGCGATTGGAATGGGCGCCCATTCGTGGGCCAGCTGTCGATGGGCCAGGATGTCGTCCGGTTGGGTTGGTTCTTCAATCCAGAAGGGATTAAGTGTAGCGAGTTCACTGCCAACACTGAGTGCGGTGGGCAATGACCAGGCTTGATTGGCATCGAGCATCAGCTTGATATCCGGCCCAACGGCGTCGCGTACGAGCCCGACTCGGCGCAAGTCGCGTTGCATGTCGGGAGATCCTACTTTGAGCTTGATCGCGCCAAAGCCCGCATCAACCGCACGCAGCGCATTTTCTCGAATCTGCTGATCGGGGTAGTCGAACCAGCCCACGGAAGTATCGTAGCCAGGGTAGCCATGCTGGAGAACCGCTTCACGGCTGCTGCGTTCATCGCGCTGACCGTCGAGCCAGACGACAACTTCCTCGGGGCTGAATTCATCTTCCAGGTAGGACAGGTCGAGGAGATTAACAAGGGCTTTGGAATCCAGGTCCAGCAACAGTTTCCAGAGCGGTACCTTCCGAGCCCTGGCCCAAAGATCGAAACAGGCGTTGGTAATCGAACCGAGCGCCAGGTGAAGGACGCCTTTGTGAGGTCCCAACCAGCGCAGTTGTGGGTGTTCTGCCAGTTCCTTCTGGAACGCTCCAAAGCGGCTCATGAGTTCGTCAATTTCACAGCCAACCAGTGGTTGAGCAAGCAGTTCGATGGCGTCACAAACCAATTGCGTTCCCGCGCCCAGTGTAAAACTAATACCGTAGCCACAAAGCTGGTTTGCAGTGTGCAATCGCGTGACAGCGTACCCGTACTCGGGATTGGTGTGCACCGCATCGGAACCGGCTCCGGCAGGGAGCGGAAAGCGAGCTGCGACAGAGGAGATAGTATTGATCGTGGTCATGTCTTCCTCGTGGTTGCGAACATGACTTTGCTGGCTAGGAAGAACTGGAAGCGACAGTCAGGGTGTGACGACTGGATGACGACGGTGGGAGCAGGTAGTCTTCCGGCAGCGAACGGGAGACAGCAGGTTTTAGCCACCGAGCAACGACGTGATCGGGTTCCCTGCGGCAAGCGTATGGGGGCGGTTCAGTGGGTCGCGCAGACGTATCTGGTGATTGACTCCCAGTGCCTGGTAGATGGTAGCTGCGATGTCACCGGGTGTGACGGGGTGGCTTGCAGGATAAGCGCCGAGCGTATCTGAGGCCCCGAATAATTGACCGGCTGGAACGGGCCCTCCTCCCAGTAGTACGCTGTAGCAACGCGCCCAGTGGTCGCGACCATCCGCGGTCGCTCCGGCCGAAGAAGTGATTTGCCCCAAACGCGGGGTCCGCCCGAATTCACCCATCGCCACGACCAGTGTTTCATCTAGCAAGCCACGTTCGGCGAGATCTTCGACCAGAGCCGAAAATGCGCGATCAAGCGGTGGTCCAATAACCTTGTCGAGTTCCGCGTAGTGGCCGCGATGCGTGTCGAATACTTGTCGTCCGGCCCACACAGTGACGAGGCGGACACCTGCTTCAATCAGCCGGCGCGCCAACAGAAGTGAGGATCCCAGGTGTCCCAATTTTCCCGAGTTATTGCCATTAGCCAATGCTCCGTAGCGGCTTCTTACCTGGCGAGGTTCGTCGTCCAACTGAAACGCCCGTCGCGCTTGTGACGAAGTGATCAGGTCGTAAGCCCGTTGATATTGTCCCTGGAATTCAGTGGCCACCGGTAACGAGTCGAGCGGACCGCCTCGTCGGATTCGGGAGAGTAGATCGCGCCGTTGATCCAATCGCTGTGTTGAAAGATTGGGTTGGCGTTGCAGACCGGGGACCTGGAAGTGCTCCGAACTTGGGTCGCCGGTAATAAAAGGATCAAATGGAAATCCTAGGAACCCACCTAGTTGGCCGGGAATGAAGCTGCCGCAGTTAAACATCCTCTGAGGGATATGAACAAAGTCTGGCAATGGCTGGCCAGTCGGTTTCAGATGAGCGAGCACTGCACCGATGGGTGGAAAATTGTCACGTGATGGCCTACGAATCAATTGGCCAGCACGTAGGGGCGGTTGGCCTGTGACGGTGTAATAGCTGCTGGCGTTGTGGTCGACGATGTTGTGTGTCACCGAACGCACCAGGCTGAGGTGTTTCATGATCGGTGCCCAGCGAGGGATCCGTTCACTGATCTGCAAGCCTGGGATTGCAGTACTAATCGGATTGTACTTGCCACGGATTTCTCGCGGCGCGGACGGTTTGGGATCCCATAAGTCAATGTGGGCCGGGCCGCCTTCCATGAAAAACAAGATACAAGACCGCGCCTGTTTCTGGCGCCGCGGGGAGGCGTGACGCTCATCGGCGACGATCAACTCGGGTAGCGCCAGACCCAATGTCGCCAACCCGCCGATTTGCAGGGCTTGTCGTCGCGTTGGCATCGGGATGGGCTCCTGTCGCGTACAGAGAGGAAGTCCAAACAGTTTCTCTTTACTTGTTTATACCACGAAAACAGCTTACCCACATCGGATTGTGGTGGTTGCGGATCGTCGGGTGTTGTGCCAACTCGCTTTCTGGTTCCGAGAAGGCTATTCTGGTCGTGCCAAGGTAGTTGGCTGTTTGATTTTGTGCAGGGAGTTCGAGAATGATGATGCGTGTAGTGAAAATCTGGTTTTGTCTGTTACCGATTACCGGCATGCTCTGGGCCCAGGGGGACCGGCGCGGGACTTTTACACAACCTGCTCGTTCGGTGCGAAGTCGTGATGTTGACCAGCGGCACATCCGCTTGGAGTTGCGGTTTGATTTTGATGAGCAAATCCTGACAGGCCGGGCGGTCCTTGACTTGTTACCCTTCCGTCCACTCAAACGCGTTTCCTTGGACGCTGCTGAGATGAAGGTACTACAAGTGCGGCTGGCTAGCGGGAAGGCTGCTGACGCGGCAGTCGTACTCGAACATGAGTTCCAGGGCCAACAACTCATCGTGACGCTCGATCGAGAGTATGCCAGGAGCGAGCCGTTTCGGCTGCAAGTTGATTATCAGGTTCGTGAGCCGCGTCATGGAGCACACTTTGTTGTTCCCGACGCGAGTGAACCGGACCAACCCCGTATGGTTTGGACTCAGAGTGAGCCGGAATACGCGCGCTATTGGTTTCCTTGTATCGATTCTCCGGTAGACCGGCTGACCAGCGAGATCATCGCTACGGTTCCCAGTTCGTTTCAAGTGCTCTCGAATGGTTCGCTGAAGCAGCAGATCGATAATCAGGACGGAACGCAGACCTGGCATTGGTCCCAGGCCAAATCTCACGTCCCCTATCTGATGTCGGTCGTGGCAGGTGATTTTGAAGTCTATGAGCAGGAGTGGGACGGTATTCCAATTCGCTCCTACGTACCCCGCGGCAGATTGGCAGACGCTGCCCGTTCTTTCCAAAAGACACCGGACATGATGGCCTATTTCTCGGAACGCATTGGATTGCGATATCCCTGGCCGAAATATGCCCAGATCTGCGTCGACGAGTATATGTGGGGTGGCATGGAACACACATCGGCGACCACTCTCACTTCACGCACCTTGCATGATGAGCGCGCAGATCTTGATACGTCGAGTCACCCTCTGGTGGCGCACGAGCTGGTGCACCAGTGGTTTGGAGATTTACTGACGTGCAAAGACTGGGGAGAGTTGTGGCTCAACGAGAGCTTCGCGACGTACTTCACGACGCTATGGCAGGAGCACGACCAGGGTTGGGACGAAGCGACCTGGACAAGGCACCGGGATGGCGAATCTTACAAGTCGGAAGACCGCAGATACCGCAGGTCGATTGTCAATTACCAATACCGTGAACCGGGAGCGATGTTTGATCGCCACTCATACCCCAAGGGCGGGCGAGTGCTTCACATGTTACGGTTTGTCCTCGGTGACGAGTTGTTTTGGGAGTCGATTCGTCGCTATGCCGCGGTCAACCAGCACCGTACGGTGGAGACGGCGGACCTGCGTATTGCTGTGGAAGACGCCACCGGCCAGGGTTTGAACTGGTTCTTCGATCAGTGGGTGCACCATGGCGGTCACCCGGAGTTTTCAGTGAATTGGGCCTGGGACGACGCGACCAAGACCGCCACTGTAACAGTCAAACAGACGCAAAAGATAGACGCTCTCACCCCTCGGTTCCGTATGCCTGTCGAGATTGAATTGGCGTCGCACAGCGCATCACAGATTCGCCGGGTCAATGTGTCCAAGGCGGAAGAAACGTTTCATTTCCAACTGGACAAAAAACCAACGCGAGTTTGTTTTGATCCGCGTGATTGGGTACTCAAGAAACTCACGGTGGCAAAAAGCCGCGAAGAGTGGTTGGATCAACTCGCCTACAGCGATCACGTGATGCCGCGTGTCAGGGCAGCCGAGAAGCTATCTGACTTCAAAGCCGATCCTGAAGTGATCGAATCCTTGGTGACGGCTGCTGCTAACGATCCGTTTTGGGCTGTTCGCGAGCAGGCGGTCAAAACCTTGGGTGGGGCCAACGGTGAACAGGTTCGTCAGACTTTACTGACGGTTTCCCGTAGCGATCAAAAATCCAATGTCCGACGTCAGGCAATTGCGGCACTCAAGAAATTCAAGCACGAAGATACGGTTACGACACTGCGTCAATCCATTGCGGAGGATCCGTCGTATTTTGCGGTGGCAGCCGCGTTGCGATCACTTGTCGTGTTGGACCGCGATCAGGTGGCGGATGATTTGTTCCAGGCTCTTCAGCAGGACAGTTACCGAAATCTCATCCTCCGAGCTGCCGTTGATGGTTTGATTCGCATCAAAGCCGAAAGTGCCGAGACGAAGTTGCATAGCATACTGGAGGAATCTCTGACGCCTGATCGCAGGGTTGCGGTGATTGCTGCGTTAGCACGGCTGCATCCGGAAGATCCTGAGTTACTTCGTCAACTGTACGATCAGCTTGGCAATGACCGGCGGTCGGTGCGTGGCGCAGCGATCAATGCAATTGTCAAGATTGGAGACCCGGCGGCGATCGATGTTCTATTAAGCTACCGTGGTCAGGAGGAAACCACCGGTGCACTGCGCGCGTATGATGACGCAATTTCCAGTTTGCGAGAAAAAGAGAAGGGCTTCAACGCGCTTCGCAAAGAAACAACTGCTTTACGAAAGCGGAATCGTGAGTTGGAAGAACGGTTGAAAAAGCTCGAAGAGAAACTGGGCGACGAGTAGCCAGTCGTGAGTGAAGGATCGTCATAGCAGTTCGATCTCTATGCGTCCGACGCCGAGTCGTTCCGCAAAACTACCGGGGTACCGGGGGCGCCGTTGTCTTTGGTTGCATCTGCCCTGGCTAGTCGTTCTGGTCTTCAGTTCCTTGCTGAGGATCACGGCATTACCCTGGCTGTCACGCTATTGTGGATTTGTGGAGTCAACCTGTCTGTGATGTCACCCGTCGCAGCATTGCTGCGTGTTGCTTTGCAACGAGGCTGGTTTCAAATCAAACGATTTGGTGGAATCCTGCTGCCGGCCTGTGTTGCAGACGTTGCGGACGGTTGTCTGCCTGTTGGTCCGCTAATCTGCTGTCGCTGGTTGTGTCGCCTCGCTTGGTTCCGAGAGCAATGTACGGCGGCGCAAATCATATTTGCCACCCGCCCTGAGACTGACATAGTCCCGTTCAGCTGAAGCTGCCGAGTTTTTGCGATTGTAGAAGTGGACAGAGTGCTTTCCGAGCACTTCACCCACATCGCCATGAACGACGAGCGCGGTTTGTTCATCGATACCGATTCCCAGTAATTGCGGGTGCGTTTTTGTGAGTTGAGTCATGTCCGCAAACCGTTTTCTTTGTGTGAAATGTTGGTCGATTGCGGTCCCTGGCAAGAATCCGAATCCCCGTTCGTATCCCGTAGCGATAATATCCCGGTTACCCAGTGGATTGCCGCGTGCCAGGAACTCTGCCTGAATCGAAGCGCCGGCGGAACTGCCACCAATCGCGCCACCGCGTCGCAACACCGCGTGAAACTCCTCAAGTGCGCGCGTCCCATAATAGGCATCGACAAAACGCCATTGTCGGCCGCCGCTGAACCAGACTCCGCCGGCTTGACGAAGCGTTGCCAAATAGTCCTCGGATTCGACCTCGGTTCGTAAGCGTTGTTTCAGTACGCGTACATCACGTGCGCCCAGACGACGAAACCGATCGGCATCACGACTACCGCGGGGGTTTGGAACTGCGGTGGGTAGTACGATGATCGTTTGGTGCTGCCCGCCGGCAAGCTCGAGAAACCGCTCAGCAACGGCATCGAGAACCCCGCCGCCAACAATAACAAGAGAGCCGTGGGGTAAATGGGTTGGTTTCGGACTTGCCGCTGGGAACGGGGGACGGAGCCGATCGTAAGCTTGTCTGCGCAGAGCGGTCAGGTCGACAATCGTCTTGGGCTTGAGTTCCAAACTGCTTGCTTGGTGGTATTCCGTTTTGGCGAAACAGACCGTTACTGTGGAACGCCCCACAACCTCCAGGCGGCGGTTGGTTACGACCAATGCGGTACCTTCGTCCACTCCCAAACCGATCATCTGTGGGTGTTTTTCAAGGACGCTCAGTAGGCGTGGTCGTCGTTTGCGCGCCAGAAAATGCTGGTCGATAACGCTTCCGGGTAGCAACGCGAAGCCGGTCGCGACTTCTGCGACGGGTGATCCGCGGGCAATCATCACTCGAGACTGAACGGCAGCTCCCGCAGAACTGCCTCCGATCACGCCACCGCGAGCGAGCAGTGCGTAGATTTCACGCTCGACAGGGGTGTCGAGGTAGACCTCAGTGATTCGTGTTTGAGTGCCACCACCGATCCAAACGCCGGTGGCCTTTTGCAACATCGCGCTGAACAACTCACGACTTGCGGTATCCCGTGACCTCGTGTGTAACACCGAGACGGATGCGGGATCAAGGCCTTGCCATTTCTGGGAGAGCGTAGCGCGATACATCTCGTCGTCTGCCCGGCGGCTGGCGGTGGGTATCAGCACGATATGAGCTTCGTTTCCCCCCGCCATTTTGACAAATCGCTGGAGAATACTCTCTTCTAGTTCACCTCCCCCGGCGATCACCAGTGTTCCTTGAATTCCCCGCGGGTCGATGTAGTGGGGAAGTTGCCGCGCCGTGTCTTCCCCGAAACTTTGAGTAACGCTCGTCAAACTGAAGACGAACGCACAAACACAATGAACGAGAGGTCTCATCGCAGCCTGTCTCCCCAGAGATACGTACACCAGTTGGGCCGTGACACCGGTCGGTTGTCGATGTGCGGTTGCGTTATTTGTGAGTTCCCCCGCGGCGGGCTCCCCCAGTGGGTCTGTGCCGTTTGAGGTGTTAGA
Source organism: Planctomycetaceae bacterium (assembly GCA_002709225.1). GTDB lineage: Bacteria > Planctomycetota > Planctomycetia > Pirellulales > Pirellulaceae > UBA9264. Next base: position 62,099 of record PAQH01000039.1, on the reverse strand, counting down.
ATGGCAAGCCTGGTAGGCCAGTTGCAGAAGGCCCAGCATATCACACCGAGAATTCAAGAGTAGAGATCCATCGGATGAAAACAAATCCTGTCAAGCGAAAGCTGGAACAAGGTGAACCTACGTTTGGTACATGGCTGTCACTGGGCGACTTGTACGCGACCCGTGTGCTGGCTCGTTTGGGATTTGACTGGATGACGCTCGATATTGAGCACTCGGCGATCGATTGGAAACAGGCGACGACGATTTTTGGAGCGATTGCCGATGCCGGGTGTGTCCCATTGGCACGAGTCCCCGAGGGTACGCATCACTACATCAAGCGCGTGCTCGACGCAGGTGCCTGGGGTATCGTAGTTCCCATGGTTGATACCGTGGAACAGGCGCGAGTCGCGATTGCAGCTGCCAAGTACCCGCCGGTTGGAAATCGTAGCGTCGGTGGTGGAATGCACTCCATGAACTTCTCTGCGACTGCTGGCGATTACTACGAACGTGCGAACGATGAAATTCTGGTCGTTCTCCAAACCGAGAGTCCGCAGGGAGTTGAGAATGCCCCGGAGATTTACAGCCTGCCTGGTTGCGACGCGATCTTCATTGGTCCCAATGATTTGCGTTTTCAGATGCGCGACGATGATGGAACGTTTCCAACTCCCGATGCGCATGAAGCAGCGATCCAGCGAGTGATTGAGGTTGGCAAACAAGTAGGGACCCCTACTGGGATCCATGCGATGGATGAGCAATCAGCGCTCGATCGTGCACAGCAAGGAATGCAGTTTCTCGCCATTGGTAGTGATTTGAGAATGATGACGGCTAAGGCACAGGAAGTGGTGCAAGCCGTATTTCCGGAAGAGGGTGCGCGGGATGTGGCCCGCTATTGATTGGATGACCAGCGTTCGCGCGAGCAATGCGGGGAAAGTCGTGCATCTGTGGTGCCAACGCGGTCTTAGTTCGGTTTTCCGTGCTCGCTGATGTTTTTTCTTGACGTCATTTCTGGGGTCCTGACTAGGCAAAGCGATGACTGTCTTCTTGTTGGCAACCTTGGATACCAAGGGACCGGAAACGCAGTTCTTGCGCGAACATCTGCGGGCACATGGTTGCCAGGTTTGTTTGGTTGATGTGGGTTGCCTGGGAAAACCGACTTTGACAGCGGATATTTCCCGCGAGGAGGTATTTGCGGCAGCGGGTACTACGCACCAGGAACTGCTGGTTACCAATGATCGGGGAGTCGCCGTGGCGGCGGCTGCGCGCGGAGCTGCACAAATCATCACAAATGCGCAGCACCGCGATCCAGTGCAGGGTGTCCTGGCATTAGGAGGTTCTGCCGGGACGACGATTGGGACTGCCGCAATGCGCGTGCTGCCTGTGGGGACCCCCAAGTTGATGGTGAGTACGTTGGCGTCGGGCCAGGTGCGGCCTTACGTCGCGGACAAAGATATTCTGATGCTCAATTCTGTGGTTGATCTTGCCGGAATCAATCGCATCAGTCGACGAGTGCTTGCCAATGCGGCCGCGGCAATGGCTGGGATGGTGCAGCAGCAACCCGCCAACATGACGGGAGACCGACCACTGGTCGCGGCGACGATGTTTGGTGTGACGACTCCTTGTGTTGAACGGGCGCGTACCGTGCTGGAGGACGCCGGTTACGAAGTGTTGGTTTTCCATGCCACCGGTAACGGCGGGCAGGCGATGGAATCATTGATTGAGGAGGGGGTGATCCTTGGAGTTCTCGACTTGACGACGACTGAACTGGTAGATGAACTAGTTGGTGGCATTCTTTCGGCAGGTCCAGCGAGACTCACCGCCGCAGCGCGGCGCGGGATCCCTCAGGTGATTTCCGTGGGTGCCACGGATATGGTTAATTTCGGCCCTCCGGATACGATTCCTACGGAGTATTCTGAACGTACCTTTTATCACCACAATCCCACGGTGACGCTGATGCGGACAACCGTTTCTGAGAATCAGCGTGTGGGTGCTGAAATTGCCAGGAAAGTTGCTGACGCAAAGGGGCCAGCGGTGATCTTGTTACCGTTGAGAGGTGTGTCATCGATCGATGCGGAGGGACAGCCATTTAAGGATTTACTGGCCCGCCAGGCATTGTTCGACGCGATTAAGGAAAACACCGCTGGCGTACCAGTAGTCGAGATGGATCAACACATTAATGACGAGTTGTTTGCGGTGACCGCGGCCGAACATCTGTTGGCGATGCTCCAGGCCGAACAACTTGACAAGGCAGATTGAGCGCGCTGCGCAGGAGCCTTGCGCATTACCAGAATTCGACGAGCGTGTGGGAGGAGTCTGAGCAATGGGTTTGTTTTCACGGGATGTAATTCTCGATCGAATGCGTGCCAAACTCGCTGTGGGCAAACCCATTGTTGGTGGTGGAGCGGGGACCGGGTTGAGCGCGAAGATGGCGGAAGCGGGTGGTGTGGATCTACTGGTGATCTACAACTCGGGTCGATTTCGGATGGGCGGGCGGGGGTCCTTATCAGGAATGATGCCCTATGGAGATGCGAATGCGATCGTCATGGAAATGGCGCGCGAAGTGATCCCAGTGGTCACACATACACCGGTACTTGCCGGGATTTGCGGGACAGATCCCTTTCGAGTGATGAAGCTGTTTCTGCGGCAGGTCGATCAGGCGGGGTTTTCAGGGGTGCAGAATTTTCCAACCGTGGGGCTGATTGACGGCCGGTTTCGTCAAAATCTTGAAGAGACCGGGATGGGTTTTGGACCTGAAGTGGACATGATTCACACGGCACATCAAATGGGCCTGTTGACCACACCTTACTGTTTTGATTGTGATCAGGCGGCAGCTCTGGCTAGTGCGGGAGCTGACATTTTGATCCCGCACATGGGTTTGACGACCAAAGGGACCATTGGCGCGGAGACTGCCGTGACACTTGAAGAAGCGGTTCCTCGCGTGCAGGAAATGCACGACGCCGCGAAACGGGTTAATCCTGAGATTCTGGTGCTGTGTCATGGAGGTCCTATCGCTGAGCCGGAGGACGCCCAGTACATACTTGATCAGACGGAGGGTATCAGTGGATTTTATGGCGCGAGCAGTATGGAGCGGCTACCCGTGGAGCCCGCGATCGAATCGCGTGTCCGTCAGTTCAGCGAACTTTCTTTGACGCGATCGCAATGATCTAATGGTGCACGAGCTTGCTCAACCCAATAACGACTTTCCTGGATGGAATTATCCTGGATGGAATGGAATACAGTGATGAAGAAACACAGATGGCTGGGATTGCATGTGGGTATGGTGCTGAGTTGTTTCCTCTGCGCGTACGGTAGGGGAGAGAGAACGACAGCGGCTCGCGAGGAGTCCACGCAACGTCCCAATATCCTGTGGATCAGTCTTGAGGATATCAGTCCGGATCTGGGCTGCTACGGCGACGATTACGCGATTACGCCGAATATCGATCGGTTGGCGCGACAAGGGGCGCTGTTTACTAATGCCTTTTCACACTCTGGTGTGTGTGCGCCGACACGGTCGGGTGTAATCACCGGGATGTATCCCACCAGTATTGGCACTCAACACATGCGGGCTAATGGGGTCCCTCCTGACTACGTACGTTGTTTTACCGAGTACCTGCGCCGAGCCGGATACTACTGCACCAACGATTCAAAAACCGATTATCAGTTTGCGTCGCCACTCACGGCTTGGGACGACAACCGCCGAGGTGCGCATTGGCGTAACCGACCGGATGATGAGACTCCCTTTTTTTGCGTCATTAATTTGACCAGTACGCACGAGAGTCGTATTCGACAGCCAGAGGCAGCCTACCAGAGATTGCGTTCTTCGTTGCCAGCGGACAAGCGGCATGACCCCGATCAGGCAAAGGTTCCTCCCTACTATCCCGACACTCCCGTGACACGTCGCGATTGGGCGCGCTATGCCGATCTGATTACTGCGACAGATCGGCGAGTTGGGAAGATTCTGCGCGACCTCAAGCAAGATGGTCTGACAGATCAGACGGTTGTCTTTTTTTGGGGTGACCACGGTCGTGGTTTACCACGTGCAAAACGTTGGATTTACGATTCCGGAATTCGTGTGCCGTTGGTAGTTCGTTGGCCTGGGCGCGTCGCCCCAAATACGCGACGCGATGACATGGTTTGTTTTCTTGACTTGGCGCCAACGGTACTGTCGCTGGCGGGCGTTCCGGTTCCTCAGCATATGCAAGGGCAGGTGATCCTGGGGCCTGAGCGTGCACAGGAACGCGAGTTCATTTTTGCGGCACGTGACCGAATGGATGAAGCACGCGATATCATTCGTGCCGTGCGTGATAAGCGGTTCAAGTACATTCGTAATTTCATGCCTGAGCTTCCTTACGCCCAGTCCATTGACTACATGGATCAGATGCCGACGATGCGTGAAATGCGTCGACTCCACGCCGCAGGTGATTTGGACGAGATCCAAGAGTTGTTTTTCCGTTCTACTAAACCTGTCGAGGAGCTTTATGACACACAGGCCGATCCCCATGAAATCCGGAATTTGGCAGCGGCCCCACAATTCCAGAGTCAGCTGCAACGCATGCGTAAAGCGCTTGACAGCTGGGCCCGAGATACCGGAGATTTGGGTTTGATCCCGGAGCCGATTCTCGATGAGGTAGCGCGACCAGGGGGCCATTGGAATACGACGGAGCAGCCGCAAATCACCATACAGGATGGTCGGATAGACATGTCTTGTCGAACCAAGGGCGCCTCGATCGCCTACGCGATTGGAGTGGGGCAGCGTGGGTGGAAACTTTATACAGGGCCAATCGCTTTCTCTCCTAATACTCGGTTGCGGGTCAAAGCCTGTCGACTGGGGTATCGCGATAGCCCGGTCGTCCAGAAGGTCGTCCCTTGATCGTCCCATGTGTCACGAACCAACTTTGACGTTGTCGTGACCTCTCGGCTGATGGCGCGTCAAGCGTCGGCAATGCGGTGGGCCAGCTTTAGGTTGAATAGACCCAACGTCCCAAAACTAACGTAGGCACAAGCAGGGCCAGCACACTCACGGCACAGTACACATTGCTGGTATCCAATACGACCGCAGCATCAAGCGTAATGATGGAGAGAATGCAGTTCTTGACTGCGAATTGCACTTTCTGTGGAGATGGATTTGCGATGGCGATCAGACACCGTTGCAATATCACAAACGCCAACAAACTCATCAGTAGTACCCAACCGCCTTGGTTTGCCAGGAGTAGCGTTCGCTTAGGCTCAACAAGTTCGAGGGTGTTGTGTAGAAGTCCCAAAGTGACGATCCCTAAGGCAATGACCCCCGTTGCTAACCCGAGACTCAGGCGATGACTTGTTTCGGCTTCACTACGTGCAAACCACGTTACTCCGACGATGTAGATTCCCAGGCCTCCACCGGCGATGAGGGGGACAGGGCCATAGTATGCCAACCACCAATCGGCGGCGGGTGCCGCGATACTCGCCCCCAACAAGACATTCAAAAACCGGCAAGATGCCATCCCCAATGGTCCCAGGGGAGTTCTCTTCAGCCAGGCATCGTACAGTAAAACTGCGCTCACCAGGCCCAACGCCACGACTGCAGGACGCCAGGTGAGTACTCCTGTGACGGTGCAGAAGAAGCCCGCCAAGGATGCCAGGAGTACGCCCCCTGCCAACATTCCCACCCCGATCAATCGGGCAGAGGACAATGAAATCCGGCCCGCAGGAAGCGGGCGTTCAGGTCGTTCACGGCGGTCGATATCAACGTCAAAGACGTCATTCAATACCATGCCCGCTGTGTAGATCAGTGCGGATGCGCCTGCCAGTAAGACGAATACCACGACGGGATCAGGGCTCCCGCGAACGAGCAGAAATCCCATGGCAATGTCGGCGATGGCCGTGAACACATTGGGAATGCGGAACAGTCGCAGATAGTCGAGTATGTGGGGTCGGGGCGAAGATTTATTCACAGATTGAATTCGTACGTCAGGGAACACGTGGTGGAGTCGAGGCTTCGAGTGGGTAACACACCATACCAGTCACTGCGGTGTCCAGCAGCTACCAGTAGACCGTTTTCGATCAAGGGATGCGAGGGGCGAGAGAGTTGACTTGCCAGACCTCTCTGCGAACGGGAGAGCTGGGCCGCGCTGACTTTGGGGACTAGGGAGGAGCAGTTTGGACTGTGAAGCTGTGGCGTCCTTACTACAAAAAAAGACCCGCGAGCCAGCTCGCGGGTCTATTTTTGTAGGTATTGTTCTGGTCTGACGTTTAAACCAGTTCTTTCATTGGCATGACTTCCGGATCTACTGGGTAGTACGGTCGTCCCCGCAGATCGAATTGCCGGTTAGCCGAGACCCCCAGGAAGTCCCAATCCAGGCCGATATTGTGGTACAGCGTCGAGTGGACTTCAGAGAAGGTAACTGGCCGATCGGTCGCGTATTCACCGAGTCGATTTGTCGCACCGATCACCTGTCCGGCTCGGATACCACCGCCGGCCATGATGGCGCAGGACACTCGCGGCCAGTGGTCGCGTCCGGCATTTTTATTAATCTTCGGGGTCCGTCCAAATTCACCCCAGCAGACAATACCAACATCATCCAGCATGCCACGGTCGTCAAGGTCGTCCACCAAAGCCGTTAGTGCTCGATCGAGCATCGGCATGTCTTGCCGGCTGCGGTTAAAGTTGCCGCCGTGCCAATCCCAGCGGCTAAAGTTCATCGAAACCACACGTGCACCCGCTTCGACCAGGCGCCGCGCTACTAGGAAATTCTCGGTGACTTTCGGGGCACCGTCGGCCGTAAATCCTGGGTTTCCTTTGCCATAACGTTCGATCAACTTGGGATCTTCTTTGGTGTAGTCGAGCGCTTCGGCGAGTTTTGAATCAGTCAGAATGCCGAGTGCCTGCTGTGTAAACGAGTCGACACCTTCCATGACACCCGTGGCGTCCGTTTCACGACGGAAATTGTCGAGCGACGTAAGCACTGCATTGCGGTCGCTGAGGCGATCAAGGGTGATGTTCTTCAGCACCATATTTTCACGAGATTGCACCGAACGTTTCGCACCCTTGCCACCAACCAGTCGGAAGGGGGCATGCTTCATTCCGAGGAAACCACCATTGCCTGGATCCCCCCAGGGAGCGTGGTCGGTCTTGTACATCAAACTAAGATGCGGCGGAATGGTGTGGTTGACAGGCCCTTGTAGCCTGGAGACCCAAGCACCCATAGAAGGCCAGCCACCAGCCGGAGGATTGCTCGGCGCCCGGCCAATCATCGCTTGAACAGCCGCGTGCCCACCCCTGGCGCCGACGATAGAGCGAATAGGAACATACTTTTCCATCGACTGCGCGATCATGGGGAACAGTTCGCAAATTTCGATACCTTCCACTGAGGTGTGGATTGGCTTGAACTCCCCGCGGATTTCGCGTGGCGCATCGACCTTGACGTCCCACATGTCCTGGTGTGGAGGACCCCCACCGAGGAAGATGTTGATAATCGCTTTATGGGAATTCTTGATTCCGACTTTGGATTCCGCAGCCAATAACTGTGGAAGGGTGAGGCTACCCATCGTCAGCCCGCCGCCAATCGTGAGGAAATCACGACGACTAACTCGGTCACAAAAACCGTTGCGTCCACCCGATTTTCCGAGAATGGTGAGCATCTGCTTGAACCTCGCCAAAGTGGGGTTGATGTCTTAGTAGTATGGCCACACATCATGACGTATGTCGGCCAGTCTGACCAGCGCAGGTCACAATCATACTATCAAAATTGATGGATCTGATCAAGTTTTCCGATTAGGTCGTCATTGCCGGTGAAAACCAGACGAACAGGCACTGCTAGCAGGGTGTTAGGGCGGTGGTTTGATGGGCCGGTGGGAAGTCGGCCGCGGCAGAGCGGCGGATCTGGTTCAGTAGCTGGCTCGGCCGCTGGCGGGCTTCCTGAGGAATCTGTAACTGGTGCGCTTGCCAGGGGTACGTATACTGGGCTTGGGGCCATCGACGGACGTTGGCGCGAGCGACAATAGATCATGCGCGAGGAATAGAGAATGGCCGACCAAAACGCTGCATTGGGAAGAATCATGGCCGGGATTCCCGAGACCAATGCGGCGCTGTTCCATCGGTTACGGTTTTCAGTTGGTGATCCGGCTGTTCTGATTGAGTTGCCTGCAGATGGCGGTGTTCATGCGACGTTGATTCTCCGTGACATTGAGATGCAACGTGCGCGTCAGCACGCCCGGGTAGATGAAGTAGCTTGTCCTGCCGACTTTACGCCAGCTGGCGGTCTGTCGGGTGACCGTGAAACGGCGACCGCGCAGGCGGCTGCGGAGTTTTTGCGGCGGGCAGATATTCGCCGCGTTGTCGGCGATCGCTCTTTGCCTTTGATCTATGCCGAAGCGGTTCGGGAGGCGGGCATTGAGCTGGAGTGTGATAGCGAACTGGGCGTTCTATCACGTCGTGCCAAGGATCAGCAGGAAGTTGAATGGCTTCGCAAAGCCCAGGAAGTAACCGAAGGGGCCATGGAAATGGCTTGCCAGATGGTGGCGCGGGCAACGGCAGATACGAGCGGCCAACTGCTGGTTGATGGGCGGCCGTTGACGTCTGAAAGGGTTCGTGCCGCGATCGATCATTGGCTTTTGGATCACGGGTTCTCCAACCCGCCTTCGATTGTTGCGGGTGGCCCAACGGGAGCGGATTGCCATGATCGAGGGTCGGGAGTTTTACGCACCGGACAGCCGGTCATCATTGACATTTTTCCGCGCGACCAAACAACCCATTACTACGGTGACTGCACGCGAACGGTTGTGCATGGGGAAATTGTCGACACCTTGGTTGAAATGCATCAGACGGTGGTTGCTGCCAAGCAGGCAGGTATCGCTGCGACACGAGCAGGTGTGTCAGGTGAAGAGGTGCACCTTGCCATTGCCTCGGTGATCACAGGGCATGGTTACGCAATGGGTTTGCCGGATGAGGAGGCGCCCCAATCGTACTGTGCGATGACACACGGAAGCGGGCATGGGATCGGTCTGGATGTGCACGAACCTCCACTATTGGACTACAAGGGGCCGGAGCTAGTGACAGGTGACGCGCTGACGATTGAACCCGGTTTGTATCGTCGTGATTTGGGCGGCATTCGTGTGGAAGACATGGTTGTGGTGACGGACGACGGTTGCGTCAACCTGAACCGTTTGCCAGGAGACCTCGTTTGGGATTGAGGCAAGACGGATGAACGTCGTTGTATTACGAATACTCTGGCCTGCCAGTCGGGGTGGTTGTCAGATTTCGAATGCGCACAAGCTGCGCGGGTTTGTGCCGCCCTGTTGGCCGGTCGGTCTGTTGGTCTTGGCGTGGTGTTTTGATGCGTCCACGACCCGCGCCGACGAACCACCGGAGTTTGTCCGCGATGTGCTACCCGTATTGCGAGGGCGTTGCGTAAAGTGTCACGGCGCTCAACAGCAACGCGGCCAACTGCGACTAGATAGCTGGGGTGGTCTGTTGCGCGGCGGGATGACCGGCGCGGTCTTGACGCCCGGCCGCGCCGACACGAGCGCGCTATTTCGTCGCCTGACGGGGGCCGCTGGCGCAGCCCGAATGCCATTTGAAGAAAAGCCGCTGACGGCGGCGCAAACAGCACTCATTGGTCGATGGATTACACAAGGTGCGGTCAGCACCGCGAGCTTGACTGATCCGCCGGAAACGCGGCCACATTGGGCCTATGTTGCACCTGTTCGCGCCCCGCTTCCTGTGGGGAGAACCCGTGATGATGCACGGTCTCCGGTGGATTCCTGGGTACGCCATCGCTTACGGGCGGAACGTATGCTTGCGGCGCCCGCAGCCATTCCCGAACGCTTATTACGACGTGTGTTTCTGGATTTAACGGGATTGCCTCCTTCGATTGCGGAGGCCGACGCGTTCCGTTCCTCTCTGCGTCCGGATGCCTTTGAACGGGTTGTTGACCACCTCTTGGCTTCGCCCCGATATGGCGAGAAGTGGGCCCGGTCCTGGCTTGATCTGGCTCGTTATGCCGACAGCAACGGGTACCAAGCCGATCAGTTTCGTAGTGTCTGGCCGTATCGCGATTGGGTAATCAATGCACTGAATGCGGATATGCCGTTTGATCAATTCAGTATCGAGCAGCTCGCGGGTGATTTGTTGCCCAATCCCACGATTGAGCAGCAACTGGCTACGGGCTTTCATCGGTTAACGACCTGTAATGTAGAAGCGGGTGTCGATCCGGAAGAAAACCGAGTCAATCAGATCATCGATCGAGTCAACACCACGGCGACCGTATGGTTAGGGAGTACGATTGCATGTAGTCAATGCCATGACCACAAATACGATCCTTTTTCGCAGCGTGAGTACTATCAGCTTTTCGCATATTTCAATAACACGCCCTTAGAGGTAAAGGGTGACGGGATCCAATTTGATTTTGTCGGGCCTAAGTTATCCTTGCCATTGAGTACCCAGGCCGTGGCGCGTCGCTCTGCCTATCAGGGGCAGCTTGCGCAATCGCAACAACGCGTCAAAACGCGTCGCCGCGACTTGCTGGCTGAGTTTGACTCCTGGGAGATGCAGCAAAGCAAATTGCTGGCTATGAACCCCCAATTTCACCTACTTCAAATAGAGGAATTCACATCGCAAGGTGGGGCTTCGCACACGCTGCTCGCGGATGGCTCCGTTTTGGTGGGCGGTACTCGGCCCCCGGTGGACGTGTACACGGTCACAGCGCGGACCGAACTGACAGGAATTCGGGGATTTCGTCTGGTCGCATTGACCGACCCTTCGCTGCCAGGACAGGGTCCGGGACGGCATCATCCAGAACGGCCGAATTTTGTGCTACACGAATTCGCGATTTCTGCAGCTGTCTGTCGCGACCAGGCCCCCGCAACTTCCATTGTTCTCCACTCTGCCCAAGCCGATTTTTCACAGGCCAACTACCCTGTAGCTGGTGCGATCGATGGCAACCCGAAAACGGGATGGGCGATTGCCCCTCAGTTCGGGAAGCCGCACCGTGCGACGTTCTTGACAACCAACGCTGTTGGAGACGCCCAAGGCACCTTGTTGAAGTTTGTGATGGATCAGCACCATGGTGCCGGTCGTACGATTGGCCGTTTTCAGTTGTTCGCGATGACGGGGGATCCGGCAACACTCCAGGTGCCTGCAGAGGTCATTACGATTCTGTTGGGTGATCGCCAGACACGTACGAAGGCGCAACAAAAGCGACTTGAAAGCTATTACTTGTCCCAGGATCCAATGCTGGTGAAGCTCCAGCAACGCCGCGATGCAATCCAGCAGCAACTCGATAAGATTCAGGCGGATTCGACGCTTGTCATGGTTGAACAGGGAACCCCTCGTCCCACCCGTATCTTGCGCCGCGGCAATTTTCTGGATCCCGGAGCTGAAGTGAGTGCGGGAACTCCCCACGCGTTGCATGCGTTGGGATCAGGATCGCCTGCCAATCGACTTGGGTTGGCCCGCTGGTTAGCCAGTACAGAAAATCCTTTGACGGCGCGTGTGACTGTCAACCGCTGGTGGGCCGAGATTTTCGGACGTGGATTGGTTGAAACCAGCGAGGATTTCGGCAGCCAAGGTGAGGCTCCAACGCATCCCGAGTTGCTTGATTTGTTGGCCCGGGAATTTGTACTTGGCGGCTGGTCGACCAAACGGTTGCATCGATGGATTGTGACGTCGGCGACGTACCGTCAGCAATCTCGCTTGTCTGTGGAATTGTTGCAGCGTGATCCGAGAAACATTTGGCTGGCTCGCGCCCCGCGTTTTCGTTTGCCCGCAGAACTGATTCGTGATCAGGCATTGTCGATCGCGGGGCTATTGGCAAACAACATGGGAGGTCCGGCGGTCTATCCACCTCAGCCTGATGGTATCTGGCGTCACGTGGGCCGCAATGCGCCCAAGTACAAAACGTCAAGCGGTGCGGATCGTTTTCGCCGTGGCGTGTATGTGGTCTGGCGCCGAAGTGCACCCTACCCCAGTTTTACGAGTTTTGATGCGCCGGACCGGACGTCCTGTACGGTCCAGCGCAGTGTTACCAATACGCCGTTGCAGGCGCTGACCTTGCTCAACGATCCGGCTTATACCGAGATTGCTTTAGCACTCGCCAAACGGATTGTCCGTGAAGCCGCCTCGGTTCCTCTGGAGAAGCAAGTGGAATATGGGTTTCGCTTGTGCTTGACGCGACTGCCGCGGGCACGAGAACGCGCTTATCTGACGGAGTTGTTTCGAACGCAGCGAAAGCGTTTTTTGACGCAACCCGATCGTGCGCGCGATTTGCTCGAGAATCGTGACTTGAGTCAGGGGGCGGCGGCTGAATTGGCTGCCTGGTTTTATGTCGCGAGCGTCTTGTTGAACCTGGACGAGGTGATCACCAAAGGTTAGCGGATGGATGCGATGCATACGGTCACGAACCGATTAGCGCGACGCGCGTTCCTGCAACATGCGAGTGCCGGTGTTGGTAGTATTGCCCTGGCCTCTTTGTTGGCTGAGACCGCGAACGCACGACTCTTACACCACGCGCCGCGTGCCAAACGTGTAATCTTCTTGCACATGGTCGGGGCGCCGTCCCATCTGGATCTGTTTGACTACAAGCGTCAATTGCAACTGCTCGATGGGCAGCTGTGTCCCCCATCTTTGCTCGAAGGTGCGCGTTTCGCGTTTTTGCGGGGGCACCCGCGGTTGTTGGGAACCCGCTACCGATTTCGTCGTCATGGTGAATCCGGTCTGGAAATGTCAGAACTGCTGCCGCATTTGTCAACGGTTGCAGATGAATTGGCAGTTATCAAATCCATGCGGACTGAGCATTTCAATCACGCTCCCGCGCAGTTGTTTTTGCATACCGGGTTTGGGCGTTTTGGAAGACCGACGATGGGATCGTGGGTGAATTACGGATTGGGGAGTGAAAATCGGGATTTGCCTGGTTTTGTCGTCTTGATTACGGGCCTGGTGGGAGGCGCTGGAAACAGTATGTGGGGGAGTGGGTTCTTGCCAACGATCCACCAGGGAATCGAATTTCGTAGCCAGGGAGACCCGGTGCTATTCTTGTCGAATCCCGCAGGAGTTTCACGTAGCGATCGCCACCAGATCGTAGCAGGCATCAATCGCTTGAACGCATTCCAACTGGAAGAACTTGGGGATCCGGAAATAGAGACGCGGATACGCCAGTATGAACTGGCATATCGAATGCAGGCTTCGGTGCCAGAATTGATGGACATCTCTCGCGAACCGAAACACATCCATGCAATGTACGGTACACGTCCAGGTCAGGTGAGCTTTGCGAATAATTGTCTTTTGGCCCGCAGACTGGTGGAACGCGGGGTGCGCTTTGTGCAGCTTTGTGATCAGGGTTGGGATCACCATGGCAGCGTGTTTGAGAATCTGCCAAAAAAGTGCAAGCAGGTTGATCAGCCCATCGCCGCGCTGATTCGAGATCTCAAGCAGCGCGGTTTGTTGGACGAGACGTTGGTTGTGTGGGGTACTGAATTTGGCCGCACGCCTTTGTTGCAGAGCGATCGTGCCAGGCCCGGGCGAGATCACCACAAGGAGGCGTATAGTCTCTGGCTGGCGGGTGGTGGGATCAAGGGAGGGGCCACATTCGGTGAAACCGATCCATTAGGTTATTTTGCTACGGACAATCCGGTCGACATGCATGACTGGCACGCGACGATCTTGCACTTGTTGGGTGTGGATCATGAGCAGTTGACCTACAAGTACCAGGGGCGGCAGTTTCGTCTCACCGACGTCAGTGGGAATGTGTTATCGCCGTTGTTGGCATAGCGATAGGCGGACGTTTCCGCGTTCCTGACGCCGCTTCCCTTTGCGGTTACTACGGCCAAATGACGCGCCTGCTCAGAGCGGCTGGGTAAACCGCTTCCAGGGGCTTGGCATTTCGCCCGTACGGGTGACGTCGGGGAACGGGCAGCCGCTATTTGGTCCAGTCGATCTGTGGTGATTCCGGGATCACGATCATCTCTTCTTCGAACCGAAAGAAGCGTCCGCGAGGCCCGTCACTGGGAAGTGAAGCTAACATGACGGCTGTTGGCACCGCATCTTCCGGAGGCCGAGTGCCGTCGGGGTTCATTGCGGTTTTCAGGTAACCCGGACTCATCGCATTGACGAGGATTTCATAGTCTGCAACCTCGATCGCGGTTGTCAGACTCAACGCGTTCAGCGCAGCTTTAGAGGCGCTATAGGCCGCATAGCCGGCCGCGCAACGAATCGCCGCGCCAGAGGACATGTTGACAATCCGTCCGTAGTTTTGCGCCTTCATGATTGGCAATACCGCTTGGGAACAGAGAAAAGGCCCGCGCGCGTTGACGCGCATGACGCGATCCCAGGCGGCGACGGTGAGTTGATCGACTTCACCGATTTCCAGCAAGCCGGCATTGTTACAGAGGATGTCGATCTTGCCAAACACGTCAACAGCCGTGTTCACCAGCTTTTCGACATCGCTGGCCTCTCCTACATCGGCGGGGACTGCAATGGCGCGCTGATGGAGCTGGGTGATTTGCTCAACCAGTTCTCGCAGGGAGTTTTCTGAGCGCGCAGACACCACCACATCGGCTCCCTCACGGGCGTAAGCCAACGCCACTTCCCAGCCGATTCCTCGACTGGCTCCGGTGACGACAGCGGTTTTTCCGTGTAGCTTCATGACCCTAAAATCCTCCTGTCAATTTAAGTCTTAGAAAATCAAGCCGCCCGCAAACACGTGAACCAGGACTGCCATGAGGTGTGTTCCTGTTTGCCACGTTTGGACCGAGCGGGCATCGTCCTGGCAAGTACAATCGCAAGCCTGTCGGGTTGCTGGCCAGTTGAGCATGGCAATAGGACAAGGGGTTTTCACCGCTTGATGCGGCAGGTGGGCGTGGCACATGGTATGTTGTGTTTGCATCAGTCGGAACAGGTTGTCCCACGATTGACTACAGTGCCCGGCTGTTCTCGCCTGCTGGGTGAGGCGTTTGCAGCGGTGTCCTGGTTGCAAGTTGCGGGAGGTGACCGTCTTTGTCTTGTTATCACGGAGTCCGTCATGCCTCAGAATCGACGTGTATTTTTTCAAGAGTCTGCAGTAGTAGCGTCAGCAGCACTCGCATCGAATCAACTTGCCGCTGCACCGCAAGGCAATTCGCTGGAAAAGGTAACGATGAAATTATTCCGTCAGAAATTGCTGCATTGTTTGGGAGGCCAGTGGCCGGATCCTTGTGACCTCAGTGTACGACTCCGAGAGCGTCAGAAACATCAGGGGTTTCGCATCGAATCGTTGGACTACGAGGTCGAGCCAGGTGATCGGGTACCGGCCTTACTGCTCATACCTGACGGTGTTTCCGCAGCGCACCCGGCGCCGGCGGTTGCAGTCTGGCATCAGCACGCCGGCCAATACCATCTGGGCAAGAGTGAACCAGCCGGATTGGCAGGTAATCCGATGCACCACACGGGCGCCGCACTCGCACGCTGTGGCTATGTGGTCCTCTGTCCTGACGCACTCTGTTTTGAAGAGCGACAAGATCCCACGAAGAAGTTGGCGGCTGGCAGATTTGAACGCTACGAGTTTCTGCGTTACGTGGTCGATGGCAAGTGCATGGCCTGGAAGAACATTCTCGACATGCGCAGGGCTATCGATGTCCTTGCCGCGCGTGCGGAAGTACAGGCGGAACGGATTGGTTGTTACGGTCACTCGATGGGATCAACGCACACTTGGTTGGTGGGTCCCTGGGAACCTCGTCTGAAATGCCTGGTGGGTAACTGTTGCCTCCCTACCTATAAGGGCATTCATCAAGAACATCTGTTGCACTGTTTCCCCAATTTTGTCCCCGGGATCTATCCTTTTGGTGATACGCCGGACATCGCGGGTTTGATCGCGCCCAGGCCGCTGTTGATGAACTTTGGTGAACACGATACAGGGAGTCCGATCGATGAAGTTCGCGCTGGGGTGAAGACGATTGCGGCGCATTATGCGGATGTCGGTTCACCAGAGAATTTTTCCCATTACATTGAAGCCGGTAGTGGCCACGTGTTATCCGATGAGATGTGGAAGCGGACACGTGACTGGTTTGATCGGTATTTGCGAGCTTGAGCCGCGATATGGAGAGAGCGTCTTTTCCCTGGATGTGTTGAGCAAGGCTAACTGGCGGCTCCACTCGGCAGCGGCGGATCGAGCTGCCAGGAGGGAACGCCTACTGGCGGCACAGCACAGGGTACGCGAGTCATTATGCTGTCCGGCCGCGACCCAGCGCGAGAACAAACGCTCACACGGCAATTGTCAATAGGCAACGGCGTAGCCATCACGCCGTGGATCCGCCCCGGCCAGGCGGGCGTTGGACACGGGATCGATCATTACTGACTGGCCACCGCCAACCAATAGCGAGTAGTCGCCGATTAGTTCTAACGCGTGTCCCCACTGCGTTAGTTCGTTTCGCACCGCCGCCGCAACTCGGTTTTCGATTTCCATTCGTGTTTCTTCATAGACCCGGAAGCGGGGCGCTTCAATTGCCGCTTGCGGGTCCGCTGCGAATTCGACAATATTGAGGAGCATCTGGACGGTTGTTTGCAGGATGCCATAACTTCCCGGCGTGGCCATTGAGAACCAGAATTGTCCGTCTCGAAAGATGTGTACCGGTGACATGCAACACGACCACCGTTTGCCAGGTTCGATGAGTCCCGGTGTGGGACAGTCGGGATCGATTTCGGTCCAATACGCGAAGTTATTCAGCGCCACTCCGGTATCGGGGATGAAGACTCCGGAACCGAAGCCATTGCCGAGCGATTGCGTGATGCTGGCCGCATTTCCCGCCGCATCGACTGCGGTCAGATGCGTCGTTAGTCCGTCGACTTTGCCCGGGGAGACGTGCGTGTCCGTACGTGCTCCTCGCCAGCGTTCTCCTTCGCTGTGGGATGCGGTTTGCGAGTTAATTTGGGTACGACGTTCTGCCAAATAGGATTCAGAAAGCAGCTCTTCCAGTGGGAGTGGATGAAACTTCGGGTCTCCTGACCATTTGATCCGATCGGCCGTGGCGAGTTTGATGGCTTCGCTGAGCAGGTGAATGTACGGGGCTGAGTTATGCCCCATTGCTTGCAAGTCATAGGCTTCCAGCAACTTCAGTGTTTGCAGGATCTGGAATCCTTCGCAGTTGGGTGGACAAGTTTTGATCTCCAGATTTCGATAGGAAATAGAGATTGGGTCTTGCCACTCGAGTTTCGGATCTTGCAGGTCAGCGATGGTCAGCAGGCCACCTTCTGATTGGATGTAGTCAGCCATTTTCTGGCCGAGAGGTCCTCCGTGAAACCACTGGGATCCGTGTGTGGCAAGATTGCGTAATGTGTCCGCCAAAGCGGGCTGCCGGAGGATGCTACCAATACGTGGCTCTACCTGTCCGTAAATCGCGCGTCCGGCTTCGTTCAAACGCGGTAAAGTAGCTTCGATCATGCGCGCGTTGACCGGATGCAGCGGGAACCCGCGCTCGGCCAGTTCAATAGCTCGGGCGAACACTTGCTCCGCGGGCTGACTGCCGTGCTTCTGGAGCGCTTCAAGCCAGCCACCTATATTGCACGGCACAAGACAGGACTTGGGCCCCAGGTCCTGGTCTGCTGGAGTCAATTGATCCGCGCTGGCCGCACGGGGTGCGTAGCCGGAAAAGTTGAGGACGCGCGTCTCACCATCTGCCGGGTGAAAGAGCAGAAAGCCAACACCACCAATGCCACTCATGTAGGGCTCGACGACATTCAACGCGGCCGCGGTCGCCACGATGGCGTCGATCGCGTTTCCACCCGTACGCAGGGTTTCCAGTCCGGCCTGGCTGGCGAGTGGGTGCGCGGAGGCCACTGCACCGTTAAGACCACCGATAGCGGGGCGCGTGCGACTTAATGTGCTCATGCAAAGAGACCTTATCAAGAATGCAAAGGCTGGCGCCAACGGTCATGCGGAAAAGGGCGACGGGGACAGCCGTCACGGGACCGTCTTCCACATTACCTGATTTAGCCGCCAGCGTCTGCCCGTTGCCAACTGCGGCCGGGCCAAAGTGGCGGGAAGTAGATCCGTCCCGTCGCAGAATGGCCAGTTCGAGCGATTCCTATAGCGATCCGGGATGAGGTTGCAGAGATCCGTTTCAGGGCTGGTAACCTCCGGTCTGGCCCCGCATTCGGAACGACGGATGATCGAACTGGCGAGTTTTGGCCATTTCGTGGCGGTCGTCCTGCTTGAGCTTGTGATGCGGATGCGACATGATAAGTCAGAGTCAGTATTGTCCAGATCATGTCGCGCCTGCCTGGGAGCCCATCGATGAAGTGTTTCCGTTTCGTGTTAATCGGTCTGTTATTGTGTGGGTTGACGGGTTGTGGTGGTGGTTCGTCTTCTTCGGACGGTGCATCAAATGAAGCTGCGACCTCGAGTGTGACCGGCGCAGCGGGTGCGGATGGCGACAGCGACAGCAGTGGCGCAGGTGCAGCCGCTTCAGGGGCGGTCGCGGCGAATGGGACGATCGGGTTTTCCGTGCTAACGTTGAAGAATCCATTTTTCAAGATCATTGCCGATACGTTGACCGCCGAAGCGGAAAAGCAAGGTTTTTCTGTGCTCGTCAATGACGCGAACCTCGATGTCGATACACAGGCTAAACACCTGGATAATTACCTTTCCCAGAAAGTGACTGCGATTGTGCTAAACCCGGCTGACCGGATTGCGATCGGTCCGGCGATCAAGAAGGCGAATGACGCTGGGATTCCTGTTTTCACGTGCGATTTACAGTGCGTGTCCGAGGATGCAGAAATCGCGGGCCACGTTGGCACAGACAACTATGCGGGTGGCAGACAAGCGGGTGAAGCGATGGCTGAAGTCTTGGGTGAAGAGGGTGGCGATGTTCTGGTACTTCACTTCAAGCAAGCCAATTCATGTGTGCTGCGTGTCAACGGATTTACCGATGTCGTTAACGCTACCAATGAAGAACGGACAGAGGGAAAAATCAATGTGGTGGCAGAACTCAACGGCGGCGGACTCCGTGATGTGGGACATAATGCGACCGCTGACGCGCTGGTCGCCTATCCCAACCTGCGGGGTATTTTTGCGATCAATGATCCGTCCGCGCTAGGGGCACGTAAAGCATTAGAGGAAGCAGGTAAACAGGATCAGGTACGGATCATCGGATTTGATGGTCAAATTGAAGGCAAGCAGGCAATCAAGAACGGTGAAATTTATGCGGATCCGATCCAGTTTCCTGACCAGATGGCGGTTCTCACAATGCAGAACATCCAGAAATACCTGGATGGTGAAGAGTTTGAAAAGGTGAATCTGATCACTCCTAAACTGTATAAGAAAGCGGATGCCGACCAGGATCCGGACCTAAAGTGACCTATGGTGGAAGGGTGCGGTCGTCCGCTTGGATCCGCTATGAATGAATTTGCCAGTGGTGTGTCTGACACCGACATCCCGTTGGTACAGATGCGGGGCATCACCAAGTCCTTTCCAGGTGTTGATGCACTCCGTAATGTCAGCTTGGATTTGTACGCGGGTGAAGTACTGGCGCTGTTGGGTGAAAATGGTGCAGGCAAGAGCACGCTGATCAAGATCCTGGGTGGTGCCCACGCGCCAGATAAGGGATCGTTACAGATTCATGGCAATTCCGAGGTGATCGCTGGGCCTGTGGATGCGCGTCGACTGGGGATCAGCGTTATCTACCAGGAATTCAACTTGGTTACAGCACTTTCTGTGCAAGAGAATTTATTTCTTGGTCGAGAACGCACGCGTTTGGGTCTTCTTCGCAAACGCCAGGAACGTGCGCAAGCCGACGCGTTGTTCAGGCGTATTGGCGTTGTGGTGGATCCCGATGCGCTCTGCCGATCTCTATCTGTTGCCCAGCAGCAGGTGGTAGAAATTGCCAAGGCATTGGCGGTCGAGGCACGTGTGATCATTATGGACGAACCAAGTGCGGCACTCTCGCCTCGCGAAGTGGAGCGGCTGTTTGCTGTCATCCGTGAATTGAAAGCACAGGGTATTGGAATTCTCTATGTCACCCACAGGCTCGGCGAGGTGATGGAGATTGCGGATCGCGCCATGGTTTTGCGTGATGGTGAGCACGTCGAGACGCGCCCAGTGTCGGAACTGACTCGTGAGTCGATCATCGAAATGATGGTGGGTCGACGACTGTCAGAAGAATTCCCCAAGAAACCAGCGTCCATCGGTGGCCCCAGGCTGGTGGCCCGGAATTTGAGACGAGGCGCCGTGGTTAAGGACGTTTCACTGGAGGTGAACCGAGGAGAGATTCTGGCGTTGACGGGCTTGGTTGGTGCAGGGAGGACGGAGACGGCTCGGCTGATTTTCGGTGCCGATCGAATGGAGTCGGGTTCGGTCAATCTGGATGGTGAGAAACTAGTGATTCGTAACCCGCGCGATGCCATTAACGCCGGTATCTGTTTGCTCACGGAAGATCGTAAGCAGCAGGGACTTGTACTCGGCATGGGAGTGATCGAAAACTTCGGCTTGCCGAATATGCGTAGTTTCGCTCCTTGGGGATGGATTTCACAATTGCGAGAGCGCCGAGCCATGGACGGCCACATCGACCGCCTCCAAGTCAAGATTTCCACTCGTCATCAGCAAGCTCAGACCCTTTCCGGGGGCAACCAGCAAAAAGTCGTGTTGGCGAAGTGGTTGGAACGGAATGCGGAAGTGATCATTTTTGATGAACCCACACGTGGTATTGATGTGGGAGCTAAATATGAGATTTACCAGCTGTTGAATCATTTGGCAGACCAAGGCAAGGCGATCTTGATGATTACGAGTGAGCTTCCAGAAGCGTTGGGAATGGCAGATCGTATCCTGGTCATGCGCGAAGGCCGGATCAATGGTGAGATCCGCGCAGTAGCTACTGCAACGCAGGAACAAATTATGGAGATGGCAGTCGAGTAACGATTGAGCAGTTGCGGTTACGATAGTTGTCGGAGAGGGCGGCGTCCGGTGCGGAGTATTTTTCAGGACCTGGAACGCATAGTTGAGTGGTGATGAAAAGACTGTTTTCTGAGTACGGTTCCGTATTGGTGTTCTTGCTGTTGTGCGGGTACTACAGCGTGGTTACTTGGAGCGAGCAGCATCCTACAAATGCGGCTGCCGGACGATCGTTGGCGCAGTCGATCATCGCTACCCATGGTGCCCAGAGCGACACCTTGATTATCGTGCGAGACACGGTTGCGGATCGTGTCTTCGCCAAGGCAATTTCCACTGAATTGGCGCGACTTGGTGGCAAGGTACGTGAAACGGTATTTGCAAAAGCACCCGTGGATGCGGGACGTGCGCTGCGTCGTATCAGCCCCGATGATCCACTGCAGGCGGTTGCAACACACCATGCGGGAACCCAATGGGGGCCGCTCAAAGTTGAAAGGCTGAAACGCCTGGCAACTCAGTTGTCGTTGTCCCACGTGCCAAGGGTACATTTCCCCGAGAGTTACATGTGGCCGAGTTTTCTCACCTGGTCGAACATTCTCAACGTATTCAAGAACAATGCAGATATTGCGATCATTGCCATCGGTATGACGATGGTCATCATTACTGCGGGGATCGATTTGTCCGTGGGAAGTTTATTGGCCCTGTCGGGAGTCATTAGCGCGGTAATGATCCAACGCTGGTGGGGAGGTGAGGATGCTGGTCTGTGGGGGGTGATCGCGGGCTGTCTAATTGGGGCTGGGATCTGTGCGCTGGGCGGAACCTTGAACGGGATCATGGTCACCGTCTGTCATATTCCAGCATTCGTCGTCACCCTGGCGATGATGATGGTAGCCCGGGGCCTCGCATTGATTATCGCTGTCGATTACCAGAGCTTTCTTTCCGGCGGTGGGACCAAAGGGACGCCCGAAGCGGTCAAGATTGATCACCAGGCGTTTGGCGCGTTTAGCAATGGAGAGTTGTTTGGTATTCCCAATCCGATCCTGTTGACGCTGTTGCTCTATCTGTTGGCTCATATCTTGATGACCAATACGCCGGTAGGGCGTTACATCTATGCCGTCGGGGGAAACCGTGAAGCTGCTAGATTGTCAGGTGTCCCAGTCATGCTGGTGCTGATTTTTGTTTACACACTGTGCGGGGCATTTGCCGGGTTGAGTGGTGTGATGGATGCTTCACGCTTTGAAGGAGGCCGACCCAATGCTGGGGAACTG
Source organism: Planctomycetaceae bacterium (assembly GCA_002709225.1). Lineage (GTDB taxonomy): Bacteria > Planctomycetota > Planctomycetia > Pirellulales > Pirellulaceae > UBA9264. The sequence goes on along the minus strand of PAQH01000039.1, from coordinate 40,027 downwards.
TACGAGCTGCGCGTGATCGCGGCGGTCGTGGTGGGAGGAACCAGCTTGGCGGGCGGAGAAGGAAGGATTTTCGGGACCCTGGTTGGTGCCGGAATTATCGCCATCATTCAGAACGGTTTGAATATGCAAGGTGTTGCTACCTATGAACAGATGGTTGTCTTTGGATCGTTAATTCTGGCAGCTGCCATGATTGATCAGCTCAAGAAGTCGACTTGGGCGTTGCGGATGTTTGAGTTGCCTCAGAGATGGATCAAGAGACCAGGTCGTCGAGAAACTCTGCAGTAACTGGGCGTTCTGTCAAACTGCTGTGGGCATCCAGTGGAGGAAGGGATTGATGCGCAATCTGCGAGTCGCTGCGTGCCAGTTTGAACATCGGGATAATGATCCGGTATACAACTTGTCACGTATACGTGACCTCACACGAAAAGCAGTTGAACTTGGCGCAGAAATGGTCAGTTTTCATGAGGGCTGCATTCACGGTTACTCATGGATCCAACCACTCGACAAGCCAGCCCTACTTAAGGTTGCCGAGCGGGTGCCATCTGGCCCTTCAGTTTCGGCATTAGAAGCCATCGCAGTTGAACTTCAAACCGTCGTCATGGCTGGGCTGTTTGAACGGGATTCGCAAGAACGGGTCTGGAATACCTACGTCACAGTTTCGCCAGATGGGTTCGTGGCGAAGTTCAGCAAGCTCCATCCTTTTGTCAATCCTCATTTGTCGGCCGGATCGGAGTACCAGGTCATCGACTTGTTGGGTTGCAAGGTGGGATTTCTGATCTGTTACGACAACAACCTTCCCGAAAATGTGCGACTCACAGCTATGTTGGGCGCTGAGATCATTGTCATGCCCCATGTCACTTGCTGTCTGCCTTCCGTGATGCCAGGACGGGGAGTTGTGGAACGCGAGTTATGGGATCGACGCGTCGAAGATCCTGTACGGTTGCGGCAGGAATTCCAAGGTCCAAAAGGACGAGAATGGCTGATGCGGTGGCTGCCGGCCAGGGCGTATGAAAATGGGGTGTATGCCGTATTCAGCAACCCAATTGGATGGGACTACGACACAGTAAAGCCGGGTCTTGCGATGATTCTAGACCCCTATGGTGAAATCATCGCCGAAAGTCACGCGCTGGCGGACGATGTGGTGGTGGGATTGTTGACTGCCGATAAGCTTGCAACGTCTTCAGGCCGCCGCTACTTGAAGGCGCGCAGGCCTGAGCTGTACGGCAAACTTGTTGAACCTCAGCAGTCCGAGACGTTGCCAGGCTGGCAAATGGAACACGAGTTGAATCGACGTAACTCTGAATGAGAGCGGTTCCTGACCGAAGGCGCCTCTACCTCATCAAAACGTGTGTTGGCGTCGAACCCCATTATTGCCGACAGCGGGTGAGGCGAGCAGGTGCTCTTGCCCAGCGAGTCTCGATTGGTCCATCGCGATGCACACTTGGTCGGTTCTCTGTCTACCAGGTGACCGCTTGGGGAACCAGATCTCGTAGTTCCTCAAAGGACCAAGGCCCATCTCCGCTATTGCGCGTGATACCGTGGCTGGTCATCATGCGGTAACAAAATACGTGATTTCCCTCGACACCGAAAGTTTCTCCGTTGATTTCTTTCGCAGCATCACTGGCCAGGAAAGCGACGATGGGAGAGATAAATTCAGGTGACATTGCCTGTTGCTGTGACAAGGCGGTTCCCTTGGGCAGATCGTCCGTCATGCGCGTCCAGGCGAGCGGTGCGATCGCATTGACGGTGATTCCATAGCGTCCAAGTTCGGCAGCGGCGATGCGAGTTAACGTGTGGATGCCGGCCTTGGCGGCGCCGTAGTTTGCCTGCCCGAAGTTCCCCAATAGCCCTGAACTTGAAGAAGTGTTGATGATTCGACCACCTCTACCTTGGTCTTTCATGATTTGTGCCGCCGCCCTAAGGCAACAGAAGGTGCCTTTCAAATGCACGCGCACGACATCGTCCCATTCTTCATCTGTCATTTTGAGTAAAGTGCGGTCACGAAGGATTCCTGCGTTGTTGACCAAGATGTCAAGTTGGCCAAATTCTCGTAACGCAGTTTGCATGATGGATTGTGCAGCTGAACTGCTGCCAACTTCATCGGAGCTGACAACCGCATTGCCGCCTGTGGCGAGAATTTCTTCGACGACGTCTTTTGCTGCAGACCCCTGGCCGCTACCGTCTCGTTCACAACCGACATCATTGATTACCAGCCTCGCGCCCTGTGCAGCCATCGAGAGCGCATGCGCTCGGCCAATCCCCCTACCGGCTCCTGTGATGACGGCGACTTTTCCTTGTAGATGACCCATGAAAATCCCGCTCTTCGATGCAACATGCGAATCGTGTCAAGATCTTGTTCGTAGTGTCCACGATGGAGAGGCGGAATCAGTTCCCGGAGCCTCGAGGAGGATCCCTAGGCAATGGAGACACGCCGCGTTGGCGATTGTAGGGCGCCCTGAGGAAGCCAGCTATGGGGCATTTCCAGCCGATTGATTTGTTGCCTGTGGTAGCCAGCCGCATTGCGCAGCGAGAGAAGACAGGACAAGGTGTTACCCGGCACCATTGGAACCAGTAATTTCTTCCAGCGATTGTGGGACGCCGAGAAAATAACCTTGACCCAAACTAAACCCAATCTGTCGGCAAGTTTCCAGTTCACCCAATCGTTCGATTCCTTCAGCCAGGGGCGTGCTGCCCAATTCACGCACCATAGCGACTAGTTGCCTCAGTACTTGTTGCCGTCCCTGACGCGCGGTATCGATGTCACGCACCAGACTCATGTCGAATTTCACGTAATCGGGTCGCACTTCGATCAATTCGACCAGTCTCGTTTGCCCAGCCCCGAAGTCATCGAACGCTAGTCCCATATCGAGGTCGCGAAGAACCGCCGCCAAACGGTGCATTGCGGACAGGTCGGTTACTGCGGATTCGTGAATCTCAAGTACAAGGTCCTGCGTGGGTGCTAGTCGGCGCAGCTCCTGCAAGGAGTCGATCAGTCCTGAGTCGTCTAATTCGCACGGATGTGTGTTGACAAACAGACAGGGAGGTGGAGACGCGTTTCGAGTGGCTATCACACCTTCACGGCGCAGCATACGACTGAGCGGAACTTGCAGGTCCAATCGATCGGCCGCCTGAAACATTGCAGCAGGAGTTTCCAGGCCAGGCAAATCACTCCGCCCCAAGATTTCATAACCCACGATGTGTTGTGATCGATGGGACTTTGATTCCTGCGATGTCGGACAGGCTGCTTGCAGACCCAGGTCGAAGATTGGCTGATAACGAGGCGCGACAAGTCGTGCACTCATCAAACGGTCAAAACCGACGAGAGCCAACGCGTCGTTATACGCATTTTCCGGTTGTGTTTGGCTGTCTGTTTGTGCGACGTGGGCGCGAACACGGAAAGGCGCATCCGCTAGTTGAATGAGATCATTATCGTTGAGGATCGTAGGTTGTTTGATGCGGTGGCCGTTGACGTAGGTTCCGTTGGTACTTGCCAGATCTGTTATCAACAGACGTTCACCTTCCATGCTGATTGTCGCGTGCTGGCCGGATACGGTCGGTGCAGCCAGGCAGAGTGAACAGTCTGTCTTGCGTCCTACTACGAACGGTGTCGGATTGACCGGGACATCTGTGACGGCGCCTCCAGGCCCCAGTGATCCTGACAGAAACCACGCCGCGTCAGCGCGATTGTGCGAGATGCTTTCAGGATGAAATGCAGTAGTCACCAGTACACTTTCCTGTAAACGTGAAACGTGTAAATGTGAAACGCGATAAAACGCGGAACTGAGAGCTCGCTATGACAAGCCATCCCAACCGCGTCTTGCAAAACTCTACACCACAAACGGAGCCCGGGGCGGATGATGTGGGGTAACACGGATTATTCAGGTTGGATGATGCTTCCGTTTGGGCGGAATGGCTCGATCCGTCCAAAAAGTAACCTAAGTTTTCTTGGGGAACTTTGGAGGCTTGATCAATTTTTCCAATCGCGGCTGGGTACCTGGCATGCTGACAACACATTTTCCAGAAGTCGAATTGGGCCTATTGGGGACGATTCTGTCAGATGATGCATTCTGGCCAACCTCACCCCAGACCGTGGAAGAGTCTGGGATCCCGGTCTCTTTCATCGAATCGTTGGTCTGCAAGAACGTTCTGATCCATGGGACCTTGAGCGGCCGGAACGTCGCAGAACATATTTGTTTACCGTTTGGCATGCTGGAAGAAGTATTGAGCAGCCTGCGTACGCGTCAAGTATTGGTGCACGCTGGACCCGCGCCGTTCAACGATTATTACTATGCTTTGACTGAAAATGGGACGGCACAGGCTCGGGTTGCCATGGATAGCTGCGCCTACGTGGGTCCGGCGCCAGTTCCCTTAATGGACTATGTCATTTCGGTCGATGCGCAATCGATTAGCGCAGAGGCGCCACAGCGACAGGAACTGCAAGCGGCAGTGGCCGATATTTCAGTTTCCGAAGACCTGTTCGATTTACTCGGGCCAGCGGTGAATTCGGGAGCCGGGATGTTCTTGTACGGTGCGCCAGGTAATGGAAAGTCAACGCTCGCCCGGAGGATTACCGGTTGTTTTGGTCAGCAGATTTGGATTCCGCACGCGATCATCGATGGGGATCAGGTCATCAAATTCTATGACCCTTCTTACCATCACATGGTGGATACGAGTTCAAAGGGTTTACTGGATGCCCAGTGTCATGATCGCAGATGGCTACGGATCAACCGCCCGACAGTCGTCGTCGGAGGTGAGTTAACGCTCGACAATCTCGATATTCGCTATGACCCACGCAGCAATATTTGTGAAGCCCCGCTACAGCTCAAGAGTAATTGCGGTTGCTTGTTGATAGACGATTTTGGTCGCCAGCGGGTCGCTCCCGCTGACTTGCTGAATCGTTGGATAATCCCGCTTGAAAACCGTCATGATTTCTTGGCGTTGCCCAGCGGCAAGAAAATTCAGGTTCCATTTGAGCAGTTGATTATCTTTTCGACCAATCTTGAACCCCGCGAACTGGTCGATGAAGCGTTCTTACGTCGTATTCCCTACAAGATTGAAATTGGTGATCCATCCGAAGAGGAGTTCCGCCATTTGTTTCAGCTTTGCTGTTACCACTTCGGGTGTGATTATCGTGCAGAGGTCGTTGACTATTTGTTGGATCGCCATTATCGCGCAGTGGGCCGTGCATTGAGGCGTTGCCATCCCCGCGATTTGTTGTCTCAGGTTCGCAACATGTGTACCTACCGAGACGTTGAATTTGCAATGAGGCCTGAATATTTTGATCGCGTTGTGGCCAGCTACTTTGCGATGGTTCTGGGTGAATCCGCTTGATTCCGGTGATAGGCATGGAAACCGAAGTTCTCACGAATCCCGAGCTTGATCTATTGGAACCGATTCCAGGATATAAGATGCTGGAGCGGATTGGTTCCGGTGGATTCGGCGATGTCTGGAAAGCGGAAGCTCCGGGCGGGCTGGAAAAAGCGATCAAGATTGTGCTTGGGCAGCATGATGATGCACGCGCCGCCCGGGAATTGAAGGCGCTTAACCGGATCAAAGATGCCCATCATCCTTTCCTGCTCTCATTGGAGCGGATTGAAGTCATTCGTGGTTGTCTTGTCATTGTCACGGAATTGGCTGACGAGAGCCTTGAAGATCGTTTTGAAGCATGTCTTCGGCAAGACAAAGTCGGTATTCCGCGCGACGAGTTATTGGTTTATTTGCGGGATGCTGCGGATGCTTTGGACTACATCTTTCAACACCATGGATTGCAACATCTGGATATCAAACCGGGGAATCTATTACTCTTGGGTGGTCGTGTGAAGGTTGCCGATTTTGGCCTGATCAAGAACCTCCGTGAGGCCGAAGTCTCGAATGCAGCCGGTTTGACTCCCAACTATGCCCCCCCGGAAGTCTTTGATGATCAACCAAATCGCTATAGCGATCAGTACAGCCTGGCGATTGTCTTCCAGCAGATGCTGACCGGCCATTTACCTTTTGAAGGACAGACCGCGGCACAACTAGCAGTTCAACATCTTCATCGGCGCCCCGATCTTTCCAGATTGTCACGCAGCGACCAGGCGATCATTGGCCGCGCTTTGAGCAAGAATCCGGAAAGACGATTCCCAAATTGCCGTTCGCTGATCGAGAATTTGTCACGCGCGGATGTGCGCGCGGGCCGCCCACCGCGACAACCTGTTAACCACGGTTGTTCTGGTGGGAGTGCTCAAACATGCGGAGTGACGTCGGCTGATTTTCAGCAGCCACGGCCTGTCAAACGGACCGAAACGCTCGTCCGTGGTCCTCATGAAATCGCAGCACTACCTGCTCTGAAGTCCGCGGTGTCGCAGCCGCAATTGTGTCCGACAGTCTTCTTGGGAGTGGGCGGGACCGCCGCGCGTACGTTCCGCCATTTGCAGCAGAAATTGAGTGATCGATATGGCGAGTCACAAGAGTCCGGCCAGATTCAAATGCTGCTTCTTGATACTGACATCAGCGCGTTAGCAGACGCGACACGTGGTGAAAGTTCAAACACACTTCACGACAGCCAAACATTGGCAATGCCACTTCGTCCTAGTACAGACTACCGATCGCAATCACAGCAACTGCTCCAGTGGATGAGTCGACGCTGGCTGTATAATATTCCCAGATCGTTACGGACAGAGGGACTCCGACCCCTTGGTCGATTGGCGTTCGTGGATCATAGCGAAGCGGTCCTCAACAGTTTACGGAAACGCATCGCTGCGGCGATGGCCCAGTCTCCAGAGGCGAATCCTGACGTGACGGGTGCGCGTCCCGGCCCCCGTGTGTTCATTGTCGGGTCTCTGGCTGGCGGTACGGCGAGCGGGATGTTACCGGATCTTGCGTACGCGGTACGAACCGTGTTGGCACAACAGGGATTCTCCGATCAACGTCTGTGCGGCATCCTTGCACATAGCACGCCGAGTCAAAGCAAAGCTCGGGACCTTGCGATTGCCAATACTTATGCCGCTTTGAGCGAACTCTATCATTTTTGCGTAGACGGGGGTTCCTATCCAGGAGATCACGCTTGCGATTTGCCAGCGTATTACGAACGTCCATCGGCGTTTCAGTCGACCTATATGGTTCATTTAGGCGATGACCTGAACGAAGACAGGTTTGACATAGCAACCGGTTTGTTGGCGGAGTACCTCTACCGCTCCGTCATCCCCGGTTCCGCGAATGTCCTGGACCAATTTCGCGCTTTGGAACCGCGGAATGGTGACGCACCCTTGGCAGATGGTTATGTGAGAACCCTCGGGATTGCTGGTTTTGCAAATACTCGCGAATCCATTTCAGACAACGACGTCGAACGCATTTGCCAAATGGTAGTGCGAAGGTGGAGAGGTTCTGCGCAAAGTGAGCTGGATGAAAACGGGTGTCAGTCTGGTGCTAGTCATTTGGCCGAAGGCGATCTCTGTCGACAACTGACCTTGAATCAGATACGGGAGTGGGGACTCGGAGGTGATGAATTACGCGACCGAGTCGCCGACCTGTTAGCCGGCCTGCTGGACCAGGATCAGGAATCCTATTTGGAACGATTAATCTCCGAGACGGTGGGATCTGACACAGAGAATGTCTCCTCGCCAGCCGATTGGTGTGAAGTGGTAAAAGCCATTGATGGGGCATTGGGAGTGCGCCAACAATACCTGACGAACGACACAACTTGTGGACTTCTGGTAGAACAACTAGAGGTGGCCTTACGGCCTTGGTTGATCCAACTGGGAAAGCGGTGTACCGAGTGGATTGGCAGTTTGGTAGACCGAAGAGAATTACGGGTTCCCGGAGCACAGCGGGTTGTCGAGCTATGTGCAGAACAGTTGGATGCGATTCACAAGGCATCTCGCGAGTATCAGAGTGCATGGGAACAACGGCTGACATCGTTTGAGAACCAGCAGCTCTCCAAGCCAAATCGGAGACGGTCTGCAGCAGTCGCAGTGGATCTACGGGACCAAGCAAAGCAGTACGCTGAAACACGACTGCAACATCTGCTGGAGAAATCAGTGGGTGACTTGATCCGAGGTATCGCAGCCCAGGTCAATACAGCAATGGACCATTTGCAGGAGCTGGCTAAGGACCTGAATCAACTCGCAGATGAGTTTGCGGTTCCGCCGACGGTGTGCGAACCAAGCTCCACAGTGTCGCAGACGGATCGTTCTGTGCGGTTGTTGAAAGTGTTGCGATCACAAGAGGCAACGTTGATCCAACAAGTCGACCGTGACCTGGCAAGTAGTTTTTTCAGCTCGCAGCGTCGGCTTTCACAGATGCTCGGTCGGATGGAGAGTAGGCAACGGTTGAAATCGGCAGTCCGGAAATCCTCCAGACATGCTATTTTGCAGATCATCAAGAAGTTCAATGTGGAGCTTGTGTCGCAAGACGCGAGCGATCTTGGTTCCAAAGTAGTGCAGGAACTTGTCCATCAGGCACGTCCTTGTTTTGCTGAGAGTGGTGGTGCCCAGCGTCTGCTGGTGATTACTCCCGATTCCCTCAAAGATGGACGACTAGCTGATGAAATTCAGCGAACCGCAGGGCAGGAACCGACCAGTGTGCCTGATCAAGATGGCGATGTTGTCGTCTGTTACGATCGAGAACAAGTTTCATTGGAGCAGATAGCTGCGCGCATAATCGGGGCCAGGCGAGACTACATCGAGATCGCTCGTCGGTTGCATACCAGGGCGGATGTTGAGTGGTCTTCGCTCAGTGACTACCAAACTACAACCGGAAACCCTCTTCAAAACTAGGGAAGCCGTGTTGCTGCTGGTGAAATTGTGAATCGTAGTAACGTGTGCTCTTGAACCATTCGAAGCGGCCATCGCCCGCCACATCGCGGACTTGTTGGACAAGCGTTTCCTGCTCTGCTGTCGTAAAGGGTTGGAAATCGCGGGCAATAGAAAGATCTTGCTCAAGATTGTGCAGTGATTCGATTCCACAAACCAGTGTGCTAATCGGTAAAGACAAGGCGTAGCCACGACACTGTTGTGGAGTCAAGCCGGCGTCGCGCACCAGTTGCGCATCGCCGCCAAGGCTTTTCATCCCGATGACACCGATACCTCGTTGCTCTAATTCGGGAAGAAGTTCCCGTTGAAAACTGCGGTAATGCGCGTCCAATACATTGATTGGCATCTGACAGGTGTCCCACGGAAAATCTTGCGACAACATTCTGGCGAGGATGCGCGGGTGTTTGTGGCCGGTAAAACCAATCCAGCGGATCTTGCCGGCTTGCCGCGCAGCTTCTGCGGCCCGGATCGCACCGTCGGAGGCAAATATCCAGTCGGCGTCATTGTCGTAGTTGATTTCATGGAATTGCCAGATATCGATCACGTCTGTCTTTAACCTGCGCAGACTATCTTCCAAGTGTGTTTGCGCGGTCTGGCGGTCGCGGCCACATACTTTTGTCATCAGTGTTACTTTGTCGCGCCGTCCCGCCAACGCGATCCCCATGCGTCGCTCGGATTCTCCGTCGTGGTATTCCCAGGCGTTGTCCATAAAGGTCATGCCCTGATCGACGGCGGTTTGTATGAGGCGCACCGATGTGTTTTCGTCGATGTGTTTGCGGCAGTAATGGCCACCTCCAAAACCGACGATTGAGACTTTGGTTCCGGTGCGTCCCAAGGTACGGATTGGAATCCCCGCGGAGTTGGTTTCGAGTTTCATGTGCACGGTGCCTTAAGGCCTATAGTCAGAATGGCTCATCAGAAACAGATCGCGCGCTATCAGGTCTGGCAAGTTTGATTCGGCAATTCTCAACCGCCGCTTCAAGCAGCAGCCGGTGCCGGAGGAGGAGAAGTACATTGCATCTCCTGATCTTTCCACCACTGGATGGTGTGAAACAATCCAGCGTTGAGATCCCAATGAGGTACCCAACCGATTTCGCGAGAAATTCTGCGTGTATCCGCGAGCAGTACCGTCGGTTCATTATCGCGACGTGGTAGCCGGCCGAATTCAATGAGATTCGCAGAGCGACCAACAATGGACTGAATGGTAGATGCCAATTGTCGCAAGGAGACGGGCAGACCAGAACCAATATTCACACACCCTTGATAGTCGGAGCAGAGCAACTGGGTGTGCGCGTCCGCGGCATCTTCGACATACAGATAGTCACGAATCTGATGTCCGTCGGAACATTGGCTGTGAGAAGCGTGAAGCAACGAGCGAATTACGGTGGGCACGAAACGCAACGGATTTTCGTGTGGGCCGTAGAGGTGGAAAATGCGTGAGTGTGCGTAACTGAGTTGTTGTTCTCTGGCGTAGGATTCAATCAGGGACTGCATACCCTGCTTGCATTGTCCATAAAAACTATCAGGAGCACGCGGTGTTCGATCTTCGTGGCAAGTTCCTTGGTCATAGCGATACTCTGCAGAACTGCCTGCGGTGACCAGACGCTGGCCACCACATTCGGTAAATTTTTGGACGAGATGCAGGCTTGCTTCCAGCCAGCGGAGGTTCTCGGCAGAACGCCAGAACGTGCCGTGCGCATTCACCCACGCCAGATGCAGTAAGTGTGAGGGACGTGTTTGGTCGACTAAGTCATCGACCGCTGCAGGGTCGAGTAGGTTGACTTCATGTTTGGTCACGGACTCAGCAGCTGCGATCGGTTTGCGATGCGCGACTGCGTGCACTTGTCCGAAGCGTTGGGTGAGTGCGTTCAGACAATGACGCCCAAGGAATCCAGTCGCTCCCGTGATCAGTACCGAAGCGGTATCCAGGCTGGTTCCGTCCATGCCGGCAATCTCAAGTCAAGGTTTAAGGGAAGGAAGATCTTAGTCGTGATTGGAAACCAAGCAAACGCCCGCTGGCCAGGCGGTCATGCCAGGCAGTCATGATGGTGCGATTTTCCCAGTGAATACCGCGAGCCAATTCTATCTGAACAGCATTCGACATTTCGCAGAACACCTCACCGCTGCCCATCTGGGAGAGAGAGCCGTGGACTTTTCCACAAGGAATATACAACTGGTCGGGGGTATTGTCACTGTGTGCGGCTAGTTTACCTTTTTGCTAGCTAAGAGAATCGGACTGCCAAGTCGACGATCACGACCAAGACACTATCACACGTGCAGCGACGTTCCGTGGCTTCCGGTCGCGGTACAAGGGTTTCCAGTTGCGGTACAAGATGGCAAGGAAAACCTCGAAGAGTCGCTTGCAACACGGTTCGTTGCCTGGGCGCATTGTAGCAGGGATGTGGCGAGTTGGCGCGCTGCCAGGGCCTCTTTCCACCAGGTAACGGGAAGAAAACGCGTATGGTGCCGGGGCTCCCGCCCTCGATCCGCCAGACGCTGTCGCATCGTGACGCGGGGCGTTTTCTGGTGCCCGCGCGACTGGCGCTGCGGGCGCACGGTGAAGGTTGTCCTGGCAGCCTGGCGTCCACGGGGTGGCAGCAGAACCATCGCACGCCAGGTGGCGGATTTTGTTGTACTCACGCTGCTTGCCAGTTGGTTTCCAGGGTCAGACACGCCTTGGTGTCGAGGCTCGTTGCTCGTTTTGCCGCGAACATCGGTTTGTCCGCCAACCCGGCTGGCAGGCGTCCGAAAATCACGTTGATTAGCCTCAGGAAGTCCGTCTTTCTGGATGGATATCCCACTACCCTGATCGGATTTCCGCTTGATTGCGGTTAATCAAAACAGGCCATGTGATCGCGTCTGTACTCTTGCCAGGTCGCTGGCCTATCGTGTCTTGAGCGTATTTCAGCACGTTGCATATTCGCGCGGTAATGCTACGATGAAAACTGTGAAGACGAGACGAACAAGGAAGACGAGACGAACAAGGAAGACGAGACGAACAAGATTGTCTGGTCATGTTGGTGCAACCGTAAAGCGGCGTGCCGAAATGTTTCGTCGATCTTGCTCGAACATGCGAAGTGGAGTCTGTTCGATTGCCTGCCTTGAATGGTGGTTACGGGCGTGCACGCCGCATCCTGCTTTGTCGCACAATTCGTTTTCCTACCTGTGAGTACCTGTTATGGCTTGTCGTGGAGTTCGTGGTGCAACGACTGTTGAGTCGAACTCACGTGACGAGATTCTCGCGGCTGCGCGGCAGTTATTGGCGTTGATGATTCGCAGAAATGACATTCGCAAAGAGGATGTTGCCAGCGCGACATTTTCATCGACACACGATTTGAATCGCGAGTTTCCGGCGCTCGCCGCACGTCAAATGGGTTGGCTTGAGGTGCCTCTATTGTGCACCAACGAAATCGACGTACCCGGTGCGTTGCAGCGTTGTATTCGGGTTCTCGTCCACTGGAATACTGAAAAACCACAGGACGAAATTGACCACGTCTACATCAAGGATGCTGTCCGTTTGCGCCCTGATTTGTCCAAGCTGCCTCCCGTTGATTGGGATGAACTGGAGGCCTGGATTGCAGAACAGATGGCTGCTCAGGAGCCGCGCTCGTGAGCGATTGCGACCGGATTTGACATGGTCCCTTGGTTTGCCATTGTCTGGACCTCAACGGATGTCATGTGCTGCTGTACGAGTTATCGGAGCCGTGTGACCCAATTGCTCACACTTGCAGATTCTACGCTCCGCTGGCAATGTTGTTTGCTGCTACAGGTAGCAGCTGCCAGAAGTGGTTTCAGTTTGCGGGCGTGTCGCCGGTCGTAGCTTCCAGAACCAGTGGGTGGTCACTATGTGGATCTTTGATCCGTAACGCATATTTTCCTGTCAGCAAATCATTAATCGCTTGCCCGACGATTTCGGCCCGCCAGCCTGTAGCCAGTGCCGGTAGCTCAGCGGAGGCACGCTTTGAATCCAAATGAAACTTGACCAGATCGTGAATATCCTGTGAGTTTCCTACCAGGCTAGGGGCGACTTGCGATTGGCGGCAAATGCTCCCCAGCGCTGTGGAAAGAAATTGCGTCAAGAGCGTCAGATGAGAGCGAGATGATCGCCGCGATGGGCGCTTGGGACACTCGCTATCTGGTATTTCCAGCGCCTGTTGAATTGCCTGGGCGATAGCCTGTTGGTGCTTTTGCGCTCCGCGGAAGTTCATTCCGCGCACTGCTCGAATACGTTGTAAATCAGCCGTTTGCTGGCGGGCCAGCTCAACGATCAAATCGTCTCGCAAGATGCGTTTGGGCGGCTGGTTTCGCTGTTCAGCTTCGTTGCGGCGCCAACGCCACAACTCACGAACAATTGCCAGCGAACGGGGCCGGAGGTTTGCCGAACCGGAGACTCGGTGCCATTGTTCGCCGCGTTCAAACTCTTCCAAGCGGCTCTGCCAACTTTCCATTTCCGCGGTCAGCCAGGATGTACGTCCCAGTTGTGTCAGACGTTCTTGTAGCCGATCGGCGAGACGCTGCAGATGAAGAACATCGTCGCGCGCATAGTCAAGCTGTCGGGACGAGAGCGGGCGGCGGCGCCAGTCGGTGCGAGTTTCTCCCTTAGCAAGTTGAACACTGAGCAATTTAGACAACAGACCACTGTACGCTGCGGGATATTCCATTCCAATCAAGCCAGCTGCAATCTGCGTGTCCAGCAGCCGCGCAGGGCGACGTCCCAGAGACCGCCAACAGAAAAGAAACTCTTCCCGGGCCGCGTGTGCGACGGTAATGTGTTGTCCTTCTGTGAGCGCCCTCCAGAACGGACTTATATCTTCGATTTCAAGCGGATCAATGATTGCGACTCGATCGGAGATAGCGACTTGGATCAGGCAGAGCTGGGGGCGAAACGTATCTTCCGAGACAAACTCGGTATCGAATGCGATCGAGGTCGCGTTTTGCAACGCCACACAGAAATGTTCTAACGCAGCGGCGGAAGTAATCGTCTCGTATTGCAAGCGTCGAGTGTCCTTGGTGGATTGCCAGGCTGGATGGCGCGGTTCTCGGGCGGCATCTTAAACGAACGTGATGCGCCTGGGAATCCATCCTTCGCATTCGGCTACCGAGACGTTGTGTTCCAAACCGTCTGTACTGGGGGTCGTGTGGTCCTGTTGTCTGCAGCCATAATAGAAGCGATGAGTCTTCGACAGTTTACTGTAACCCCGGTATTCCGTACTGAGAGCTGACGCATGATTGTTCCTCGATTATCGGGTGAGCGGTTGCTCGCGGACATTGAGGCCGCGCGTCGGGATAACCATGGATTTCACCTGTGGTGGCTGGGACAAAGCGGGTTCCTAGTGCAGTGGCAGGGACGTCATTTGTTAATGGATCCGTATCTGTCTGATTCGTTGACGCTGAAATATGCTGATACCGACAAGCCCCATGTGCGGATGACCGAAAATGTGATCGACCCGCAGCAATTAGATTTCATCGATGTGGTGACTTCCAGTCATAACCATACCGACCACCTGGATGCGGAGACCTTGCGGCCGTTGATGCAGCGGAACCCGCGAATGTCCGTTTTGGTGCCTGCTGCGAATCGGCAGTTTGCCGCCGCTCGGTTAGCGTGTCCAGAAACGCGGTTGACTACGCTGGATGCTGCCGAGTCTCGAGAAATTGCCGGTTTTGAGTTTCTCGGTGTTCCAGCCGCCCATGAGCAGATGGACCGGGATGCGTCGGGCCGTTACCCGTATCTTGGCTATGTTGTCCGGTTTGGGGAATGGGTCCTCTATCACAGCGGTGACACGGTTCTCTACGGGGGCCTTGTCGAACGGTTGCGACCTTGTGACGTCACTGTGGCATTGTTACCAATCAATGGACGCCTGCCAGCACGTCGAGTTGCCGGTAATCTCTGGGGCGCTGAAGCGGCGAAACTGGCTGCCGACATCGGCGCCGATATGGTGATTCCCTGCCACTTTGAAATGTTTGAGTTCAATACGGTGCGCACGGACCAATTTGTGGCCGCCGCTGAAGCTCTCAAGCAGCCCTATCGGGTACTGGCTTGCGGGCAACGTTGGAGTGGTCCTACAGTCATCTGACGGTGGCTTGAATTCCACGAATCCCCATTGGCTGCGACGAAGCCAATCAAGTGGTACCCGTGTTGGTTGCTGCCCACTGCGCAGCTCCCAGTAACGCGGTCTGTTCGTTCAATACGACATGCACAGGAATGACCTCCAAGAGATACTGAATGCGGCCCTTGCCCAAAAATGCATCGAGAAACGTTGGCTCTGTCAGGATGTCAGACAGTTTTGAAGGAATACCGCCCCCGAGCCAGATACCTCCTGTCGTGTACAACTGCAGAGCCAGATTACCGGCCAGAGAACCGTAGTAGTGGGCAAATCGCAGAAGTGTCAGACGGCACAGATCGGAGCTGCCGTCTTGTCCATGTTTAGCGATGCAGGCGGCTCGATCGCCTTCAGCGAGTGCATCGCGCAGCCAAGGCGGTTCTCGATCTGGTTCTCGAGCACGCAGGAATTCGTAGAGATGCCACAAGCCGTTCCCTGATACAACGCGTTCCCAGCTAACGTGACCAAACTGTTTTCGCAGGAAGTGCAGCAAGGCGATGTCCTCGTCGCTTTGTGCTGCAAAGTCGCTGTGTCCGCCCTCTGATGGCGAGATTCGGTTTTTCCCATCTGATCGATTGACGCTGGCAACTCCCAATCCGGTTCCCGCTGCCAGTATGGCGATGTTTCCTTGGGGATTGATTTCTCCTTCTTGAATTGTCCTGTAATCCTGGCTGGCGAGTCTGGTCAAACCGTTGGCGTTGGCCACGAGGTCATTGATGACGGTGACTGGGATACCGGAAAGCGTGTTCGTCAGTGAAGTCCGGTCGACTGGCCACGCCATATTGACGCCCTGGCTGCGACCGCTAATGACAGGACCAGCTACGCCAAAGCAGGCGCAAGTGATTTCATTTCCGTACTCATTCAAGAAGCAAGTTACGATCTTTTCCAGGCTTTCAAAGTCCTGGGTTGGATACTGGTGGGTCGTCACGGCAGACAGGGCGCCTTCCTGGGAAGTAAATAAGCCCAGTCGCGCATTGGTTCCACCGATATCACCCGCCAGGATCATGAGACTCGCTCAAGTACGCAAAAGCAATTTGCAGATTCTGGTTGCGTTCGTGGTCTCGTCCATTTTGTCAGACCGGATGAAAGCGTAGCCGGTTTGCCGCTGTCTGACTGCGCAGATTTTGCTATTGGTCGCCGATGGAATCGAAATCGGGGTGCCTGGCGTTGTCAGTGTCTGCCCCTTTTCCGTTTTCTCGGTGCTGACTACGATGCGGTGTCAAGCCAAGACAGCGTTGTTTCACTGTGAGGAATTCTGTTTACGAGGGATGTCGTTGATGGCCAATTCTGTAGCCGCGTTTACCGGTTCAGCGGTTCCCAAGTTGATCGCGCCCCCAGCAGCAGCACTTCCTGGACCCGGAGAAGTTCGCTGCAAAACCTTGATGCTTGGTATCTGTGGTACCGATCGAGACATCCTCGAGTCGACTTCACCCGTCTGCCCGGATGACAGCGAATTCTTGGTTTTGGGACATGAATGTCTGGCGTGCGTTGAGGAGGTCGGAGCGGAGGTCACCGAATGTGAACCGGGAGATCTGGTTGTTCCGGCAGTGAGACGTCCTCGACAACCGGAGAATCCGAATTCGGGCCAGATTCGCCGTCGTGTCGATATGGTGCCATGGGGGAATTACGTTGAGCGCGGCATCGTCGCAGAGCACGGGTTTTCCTTGCCCGTGTGGATCGATCGGCCCGAATTCTTGTTTCCCGTTTCGTCCGAAATCAAAGATGTGGCGGTTCTGGCGGAGCCGATTTCGGTTTCGGAAAAGGCCGTACGTGAGGCAGAGCAAATTCAGAATGCCCGTCTTGATGATGAATGGCAGCGCCGCGCGCCGCGTGTCTTGGTGACCGGTTTGGGGCCGATTGCGTTCGCGGCTGCGATTGTCTGTCGCGCACGCGACTGGCCTGTAACGATGTATGGGCGCGATGATCCGGATAGTTTTCGGGCGGGTCTTGTCACCAACTTTGACTGTAACTATGTGCACGAAGGGGCATACAGTTGGACGCTGGCAGATGTCGAACAAGATGGTTTTGATCTTGTCCTGGAATGTACAGGTAACGATTTTGTGATGATGCAGGCAGCTAGTACGCTGGCGTCGTGTGGGATTCTGGTGTGGGAAGGCAGTACGCGATTGCCGCAGCCGTGTCAGCACAATGTGGCAGAAATTATGCGCGCCGGTATTCTCCGCAATCATATTTATCTGGGCACTGTAAACAATGCTCCGGTTGACATGGGACGCGCGCTGGAACACCTGGTATCCCTGCGACCACGGTACGGTTCTGCCATTCGCCAGCTTGTAACACGCCAAGTTTCGGTGGATGAGTCACTTTGGCACTATCAATCTCGGGAACCTCAGGGGGTAAAAACCGTTGTGATTTTTGATTGAATCGTGTGTCGATTGCGATATTATTCGGTCTGATTGGGGTCCGGCGGGAACTCGTGCATTCGCTGGCGGTATCTTTTCCTGGGACGTAGTTCTGGGACAATGTGGGTTTTCGCCGCTGTGCAGATGTCTTCTCAAGCTGGTGCATCGAGATGATGTGGGTGTCTGTCAGGAATCGACACGTTTGTGATCTCTTATCGAGCGAGTTGCCTGGAGACGGCGATGCGAGCAGTGAGATACCGCCAATCGAAAATTCGCGAAATGTACACAGGGAGTAACCGTATGACTGGAGTAAAGTTTGGCGTCTGCCGGCTCGGTTTGGCGGTTAGCGCGATGTGCTTGCTGGCTTGCGGACATCTGCTTGCCGGCAAATATAACCCGGTACTGAAAATCTCTGATCCGGGACCAGAGTGGAAGTCGTTGCCTGGTATTGACGGCAAGAAGTATTCATTGGACAGCTTCAAGAAATTTGACGTGCTGGTCATCGTGTTTACTTGCAACAGTTGCGATTACGCAGTTGATTATGAAGATCGCTTGGTGGCGTTTGCACGAAACCACACAGGAGTCGGCAAGCGTGTGGGTATGGTGGCTGTCAACGTGAACAAGATACCTGCGGATAGTCTTCCTGAAATGAAACGTCGAGCTGAGAAGAAAGGCTTTACGTTCCCGTACCTGTTTGACGCGACACAAAAGATCGCCAGAGACTACGGGGCGGGGTACACCCCCGAGTTTTTTGTGTTGAACAAGAAACGCCAGGTAATCTACATGGGTGGTATGGACGACGATCCGGACGCATCGAAAGCCAAGGTGAGTTATCTCGAACTCGCAGTTGTTGCTGCGCTGGATGGAAAGTTTCCCAAAATAAAGGAGACGGTATCGATTGGGTGTACGATTCGTTATGAGCGGAAACGGAAACGCCGGTCGCGATCGAAGAAAAAGAAGAAAAAGCGTGATTGATTGGGTGGGGATAAGAACTAACGTAGACCAGCGTTTTGTTGCAGACATTGCAAGGTAACTGACATGAGTGAGCCGAGAGGTGGAGCGACAGTGGTGAATCGACGGCAGTTTCAATCCTGGGCGATGATGCATGCCGGTTGGTTGGCTACGTGCTCTGGTGTGGCGCGGGGTGGCTCGAACTTGTCCGTTGCCCCCGGAAAACGTGGTCCCTACATCGACATGCATACCCATCTCGGGCAAACTTGGAATAGTACGGAGCATCTGTCGGCTGAAGTCTTGCTACGGTGGATGGATTCGGTACGCATTGAGCAGGCTGTTGTGTTGCCGCTGGTGTCTCCCGAATCATCCAGTTATCCGTTAACGAGCGATTTTGTACTCACGGAGACCCGAGCGCATCGAGATCGTCTAATACCGTTTTGTTCGGTTGATCCGCGAACGTCCTATCGAGGTGGGCTGGCTGGCCTGGTGGCGATGCTCAAGCGTTATCAGGACGCGGGGGCCAAGGGGTTTGGGGAACACAAGCCGGGAATCGCGGTGGACGATCCGCGCAACATGCGCGTTTACGCAGCCTGCGCCGAGGTCGGTTTGCCACTGCTCTTTCATCTTGATAATCAGCGCAATACCGATCTGCCGGGTTTGCCCGGTCTGGAAAAAGCGCTGCAGTCCCACCCGAATTGCACCTTTATTGGGCACGGTCCAGGTTGGTGGGCTTCGATTTCGGGGAATGTCACCCGCACCGAAATGGCGGGTTACCCCAAGGGTGCACCCACGCCTGGTGGCGCGATTGATCGTTTGATGGGGAAATACGACAACTTGTATGGCGATTTGTCCGCTGGAAGTGGCGCGAATTCGATTAGCCGTGGACTTGAATTTGGTCACGAGTTCCTGCTCCGTCGTCAAGATCGCATTATGTTCGGCACCGATTACCTGACTCCCAAACAGCCGATTCCTCAATTTGAGCTCTTTGAACGGACGCTTGAGCTACCGACCGACGTTGCTGAAAAGATCTACCGTGGCAATGCGCGACGTGTGCTTGGATTGAGCTGATGCCACTTTCCGAAAACCTGCTGTTGGGCGTGTCGTTGCTCCATTTGGTTGTCGTGGCAGCGATGCAGCTCCACTTGCTGCTTGGCATGAGGCGGATTCGCCGTGTGGCGACACTCGACGCGTACGAAGGGCAGTTACCGTCACTCTCAATTGTGGTCGCCGCCAGGAATGAAGAACGCGATATCGAAGCCGGTCTGCGTTCGTTGATGGAGTTGCAGTACTCGCCGATCCAGCTGATTGTTGTGAATGATCGATCGACCGACCGCACCGGCGAGATTATTGATCGAGTGGCCCTGGAGGATTCACGTGTTGTGGTGATTCATTTGGAGTCACTACCTGAAAACTGGTTGGGTAAGAACCACGCATTGCAATGTGGGGCGGAAGTGGCGACGGGCGAATACCTGCTTTTCACGGATGCCGATGTGGTGTTTCGACCGCGCGCGTTGGTGAGCACCGTGTCTTATGCTGAAACGCATTCACTCGATCACCTGGCGGCACTACCTGCGTTCAGTATGCCGACGACTCTCTTGGAGTCGTTTGCCACGGTCTTCAGCGTTTTCTTCCTGAGTTATTTTGTACCCTGGCGTGCAAAAGACCCCAAGAGTCCCGCTCACATCGGTATTGGTGCCTTTAATTTGGTCCGGCGTTCGGTCTACGAACAAATTGGGCGCCACGAGCCAATTCGTATGCGGCCAGATGACGATGTTAAGTTGGGAAAGCTCATCAAGAATGCGGGATTTCGTCAGGAACTGGTTCTGGCTTCATCGGAGATTCGTGTCCCCTGGTATGCGACCGTCCGAGAAGTCGTGGTTGGACTGGAGAAAAATGTGTTGGCCGGTGTTGATTACAGGCCAACTATCTTGCTGGGCAACTGCGCGCTGATTCTGGCGGTTTTTTTCTCACCCTTTGTTGCGATTTGTGTTTTCTCTGGTGTTGCGCGCTGGCTGTATGTTGCAACAGCCGGGATGTTGTTGCTTTCGGCTGGGAAGTTGGCCCTCGATGCGGGGGGGCGTTTTTGGTGTGTTCTTTGGTATCCCGTGACGCTCCTGCTGTTTGTCTACGTGGTTCTGCGCAATACTCTCCTGACTTATTGGCGGGGTGGCATTCAATGGCGTGACCAGCACTATCCGCTTTCTCAACTGCGCTCCAACAAGCTGTAGTTCACCCTGGACTCTTCTCCACGGATGCCGCGCCGGTCAGGTCGTGGTGAACTCGCGCGTCTATCTGTTTTCCGCGGGCGGACTGCCTGTTTGCCCGAGCGTGTTCTTGACCGAATGCCCGCTGCGATGCTGACTATCGATGCATAATTTGACGCGAGGGTGCTGGCGAATCAGACTCAAACGACGGGGTCGTTGTGATCCTGTCCGTGGGTTTCATACGATCGGGGAATGGTCAATGAAGAGGGTGTGCACTTGGCAAATCGCCATTATGGCTTGTTGGATTCTGATGGGATCTGCTGGTTTCAGCCAGCAAAAATCGACCAGCCGGATGACATCCACGACGCTGGCTGGATTACGACTGCGGTCGATCGGTCCGGCGCTGATGTCGGGGCGCATCTCTGATATTGCGGTTGATGTGGAACGCCCGAATACCTGGTATGTGGCCGCAGGTTCCGGGAATCTCTGGAAAACAGAGAACGCGGGGACGACATGGAAGCCCATTTTCGAAAACCAGGGATCCTATTCGATTGGTTGCGTCACGATCGATCCGCGGAATCGTTTTACGGTTTGGGTGGGGACAGGCGAGGCGGTCGCTGGCAGGCACGTTGGTTACGGGGACGGAATTTACAGGAGTTTAGATGGTGGCAAGTCGTTTCAACATATGCAACTAAAGGAAACCGAACACATCGCCAAGATTGTGGTTGATCCACGCGACAGCCAGACGGTCTACGTAGCGGCCCAGGGGCCGCTCTGGTCTGCCGGTGGGCAACGAGGACTATATAAGACGAGTGATGGCGGTAAGACATGGACACAGGTGCTCTCGAAGGGACCCTTTACGGGAGTGACGGATATTGCCTTGGACCCGAGGAATCCAGATGTTGTTTTTGCGGTTACCCATCAACGTCACCGTACGGTCGCCGCGTTGATCGACGGGGGGCCTGAATCGGGAATCTACAAGTCTACCGACGCCGGACAAACCTGGCGTCAGCTAACACGCGGTTTGCCTCAGGGCGATCTTGGAAAGATTGCTCTGGCAATTTCCGTTCAGCGACCGGAAGTGATGTACACAAGTATTGAATTATCGGGACGCACAGGTGGCTTTTGGCGATCTGAAGATGGTGGCGAGAGTTGGGCGCGGAAGAGTGATTATGTCAGTGGCGGAACTGGACCACATTACTACCAGGAAATTTGGGTTGATCCACATCGATTTGATGTCGTCTACCAAGCCAACGTGGAATTGGGCCGTACCGATGATGGTGGGCGGACCTGGACAACCGTGGAGAGCCCTTGGAAACACGTGGATAACCACGCAGTTGCATTCCATCCGCGCGACCCCGATTTCTTGCTTGTCGGGTGCGATGGAGGTGTTTACCGATCGTATGATTTCGCCAGCACTTTCCAGTATTGTGCCAATCTCCCGCTGACTCAGTTCTACAAGTTAAGTCTCGATAATGACTTTCCGTTCTACAACATTGTGGGCGGGACGCAGGACAATAACACCTTGTACGGGCCCAGTCGCACCGGGAATCAGGCGGGTATTCGCAACAGTGATTGGAAAACAACAATCGGTGGTGATGGCCACGATTGTGCGATTGATCCCGAAGACCCGAACGTGATTTATTGCGAATCCCAACAAGGTTTCCTGCGGCGTTACGACCGCCGTACCGGGACATCAATCGACATCCGGCCGCAGCCTGAGGCGGGTGAAGATGCGTTGCGTTTCAATTGGGATGCGCCCATCTTGATCAGTCCACATTCCCACAAACGGCTGTATTTCGGTTCTAAGAAACTCCATCGCAGCGATGATCGGGGTAATTCCTGGAAGGTGATAAGTCCCGATTTGTCACGTAACCTGGACCGTTTTCAGTTGCCGATTATGGGACGTGTCTGGAGCATCGATGCGATTTGGGATCTGGGCGCGATGTCGCAGTTCGGCAACATCACGTCAATCACAGAATCACCTCTGCAAGAGGGGCTCATCTACATCGGAACTGATGACGGTCTCGTACAAGTTACTGAAGATGGGGGGCAGACTTGGCGCAAGATCGAGAAGATTTACGGGATTCCCGAGTTTGCATTCGTGAATGACATCAAGGCCGACCTGCACGATGCGGATACGGTGTATGCGGTTTTTGACCATCATAAACGAGGAGATTTTCGGCCACTGATTATGTGTAGCCGGGATCGTGGGTATACCTGGGCGTCGATGACCGGGGATCTACCGGATCGACATATCGTTTGGCGACTGGTGCAGGATCACGTCAAATCAGAGTTGTTTTTTGTGGGTACAGAATTTGGGATTTATTTTTCTGTTGACGGTGGTTCGCATTGGATCCAGTTGACGGGGGGAGTGCCCACGATTCCCTTTCGTGATTTGGAGATACAACGCCGGGAAAATGACCTAGTTGGCGCGTCGTTTGGTCGGGGGTTTTATGTGCTTGATGACTTTTCCCCTCTGCGTCTACTGAGCGAACAGCGTTTGGCGGATGAAGAGTGTATTGTGTTTCCAGTAAAGGAAACATTGCGGTATGTGCCCGCGCGTGTTTTTGGTCGAATCAAAGGGAGTCAAGGGGATTCGTTTTTCAATGCCAACAATCCTCCGTTTGGCGCTATCTTCACCTACTACTTGCGAGAAGGCTTACAGAGTTTGAAGGCATTGAGAACTGACCAGGAAGCGAAAAGCAGGAGGGCGGGAGGCGACAATCCGCGTCCCAACTTTGACACGCTCAAAAGAGAAGAACGTGAAGAGCAACCCACACTGTTATTTACCATCACGAACGAGCGTGGTGACGTGATGCGAAAGATACGTGGTCCTGTTGGTGCAGGGTTCCACAGGATCAACTGGGATTTACGTTCTACTTCGCTCACGGGAGGTGGCCAGGGGCCACTGGTACCACCTGGGACGTATCAGGTCCGCGTCACTAGGCGGGTCCGGGATCAGGAAGTACGGATTGGAGATTCCCCTGAATTTCGCGTGGTCTCGATTCTCGAAGGGGCGATACCAGATCAGAAACCGGCGGATGTCCGTGATTTTCAGCAACAGGCAGGTGAACTGCGTCGCGTCGTGGCGGGTGCGAGTCGCCGGTTGGCGTCCGCGCTGAACGAGGTCGCTGAACTTAAGAACGCGGTGAGCAATTCCAGTCGCGGTACAACGGAGCTACTGGACGTGGCGCGTAAATTGCAATTAGCGTTGCTTGATACACAAGATCAGTTGAGTGGTGATACCACCCGCAGTCAACGCAACCAGACACGGCCTCCATCGATTGAAGAACGGGCATCGGTGGCCTATTTCGGATCGCTGCAGAGTACCCAGGGTCCCACGCAAACGCACCGTCAACAGTATGATATTGCCGCTGATGGATACCGGAAGATTGGCAAACGCCTGAAGAAATTGATCGATAGAGAACTCGAAAAACTCAAGCGAACGGTGGACCAGGCAGGAATCCCCTGGACGTCAGGTCGCAAAGTGCCGGCGTTCGCCGACTAAAGATCTGGGTGCCAACCCGTGACCAGAGCGTGACATGGTACCGCCGCCGGTGGTTTCGGATAGGGTGTCCGACGTCAGTGTCGTTTGACGAAAGGTTCGGTCGCTGACTGTGTACAAAAGGGGCGGGTTGTGCTTTGCCTGTGTTGGCGGGCATCTATAATATGGCCCCCTCTGTTGCGCCCCGTGGAGACAGTGAAAATGCCCCGTTTTGCTTGTGCGGCGATGATCACTTTGGTGGTGGGCTGTGGGACGAGTGCCCCACCACGTGTTGAGAAGAAGAAAGTCGCAGAGAATCCACTCAGCGCGTTGAAGACGCATGCCCATGTGTTGCGCGACAATTCCGGACGTGTGGTGACGATCCTATTTAGTGAAAAGACAACAGACGAGGGCCTGCGTTATGTCAAAGGGCTGCAGAGTCTGGAGACGATTTTTCTGTCTGATTCGCCAATCACGGATGTCGGCCTGGAAAATCTCAGTGAGTTGACGCAATTACAGTCTCTCAGTCTGGACAGCAGACCGGTTACCGATGCGGGAATGCAGAGCATTGAAGCGCTCACCGAGCTGCGCGATTTGCGATTGGGTAGTACACAAATTTCCGATCGCGGCTTGGAGCGCCTGGCTGGAATGACTCGGCTGAAGATACTCAATCTCCGACACACACAGATTACCGATGCCGGATTAGTGCATCTGGAAGCTCTGGTCAGTCTGGAAACGCTCTATCTCAATGGAACACTGGTCAGCAAAGCTGGTGTGAAACAGTTGCGGGCGGCATTGCCCGATTGCGNNATTAGCCATTAGTAGCCGGCGCGGGCTTGCTGTGCTTGGGGCGGCGGTGTTTCAGACAGTAGCTCCCGCAGCCAAGTGCCTTGTGTCCCAAGTAAATCNTCCCTGNGAGTTTGGCTAATCCAGCAGGTCCTGCAGTTTCTGCAACCAGCCCTCCGGCGGCAGATCTTCCTGTTGTGTGGCTGTTCTTTGTGCAGCAGCCTGGATCTCGTCAAACGAAAACAAGTACGAGTAGTCTGTACCACTTTCGTCCTTTAGGCGGATGCGTGCCCAATTCTCTGGCTCACCTTCTTTACGTTCAGTGTTTTCGATAACACCGATGTGGCCTAGCTTGATACGACCCGTGTCGGAAACGAGGTCTTCACGTTGGGTGTAAGCTCTGGACATAGCGGTCGTAATATCGTCGAAGGTAAACAGGAAAGTACCTTCGGTTCCATCTTCATCCTCAAGTCGGATCCGCGCCCAGCGAAACGGCTCTTCGTCGGTTTTGTTCTTGTTTGTAATCACATCGATGTGACCCATTGGAAGCCGTGCTCGCGGCTTGTCGCTGCCGAGGGACATGTGTCATCCTTCTTTCTTGATCGAGTACTGTGCGGTGTCGCCGGTGACGCATCCGATCTGTTCGTCGCTCGGTTCAGTCCTCAAGTAATCCGGAGGCGATCGAATCAGAAGTAGGCTACGAGGAGCAGTGAAGAAGATCGCAAAACGAATCAGGGTTGATTTATTATAGCGGATGGATCGGCGGTCGTGTCGCTGCCACCAGCGGCTTGCGATTCTCGACGTTAGTTGGGTCAAACGCCTTGCTGGATGTGGGCAGCGAGTGATAGAGCACACTTTCTGAGCGGTGCGGAGCTGTGGAGGACCAGCAAGGTTCGCGCTGGCGGTACCTTTGTGCGCTGCGGAAACCTTGAGTCGCCGTGGCGGAAACAGACGCGGTGCGTGTCCAGGTTGTTCATCAAAAATCTGTACGTGTTCGACTTCTCACATCCTCGACACACTGGCCGCTGTGGTACGTGCCATTCATACAGCGGTCACGCCAGTCAGCTGATGCGTCGTACAAGCGTCGACGTGTATCGATCCGATTGACCAGGACGGCGTTGCGATGCGCAGGCGCGCGGGTGATCAATTTGCCTTCCGTATCCACCACCATACTGGGAAAGGCATAGCGGCGCGTACCATTGGTAACGCTGACAGCGTAGTAATTGCTTGCGGCAGCAGCTTGGATGGTGGCGGGAACCGAGTATTGGTAGTGCTCGAATCCCTGTCGAGTCATGCCAGCGCAGTGGAAGGAAACGAGCATTAACTCAACGCCTTGTCGCTTGTACTCGCGGAACAGTTCCGGGTAACGAAAATCGTGACAGATCAGCAACCCGCAGCAGACATTACGGACTTGAAACGTGATGAATTCCTGGCCGGGGCTGTAATACCTCAGGTCACCGTCGCGGCTGTTCTTTCCTGTACAAAACAGTTTGTCGTAACGAGTAACCAATTGACCACGATCATTGATGACATACAGGCTATTGTGTGGTTTGTGAGGAGAACTGAGTCGATGATTACAGCCAATGACGACCCAGAGTCGGAGCGTGGCCGCAAGTTCCTGCACCCGCTTCAGGGCGTTGTGGACGAGAGCCCAATCGACTTCGCGAAGTGACTGCAGCTCGGCACCCAGATAACCAGACAAACAGGCTTCGGAGAAGTGGGCGAGGTGTGCTCCCCGTTGCCTGGCGCTCCGCATTTGCCGGGCAATGATCCGGAGATTTTGCTGTGGCGTGTTTTCTATCTGAAATTGACATGTCGCCAGAGTTAATTTTGCCATGGCGGTTGGTCTCTCGTTGAGGTGGAGCCGTGGGAACTGGAGACGCGCGGGTGTTGTTTTCCACCACAGTCAGTCGGTGGCGTCTCTTGTATTTCCAGCGCGTGAGGTACAGGTTGCAGACGGTAGGGGCTGGCCGCCGTAGTTTGCCGAACTGCGCATGGAGCCCACTTTATTGGAGGACTGGCTGTAGGGTAAATCCTTGGTCGGGACTGGCCGATCGCGCCGGTCATTGTCGGGGGCGTTACGCTTTTCACGTGTCAGCCACTCTGTTCTTATGGTATGGATTGCTACACTAAGCTTTTCCACCTTGCAAGGAAATGACCTGATGGACCGCGACCACGCAAAGCAGCGGCTGCAGGGCTGCTATACCACGATCCCCACCATGTTTCGCGATGACGACATGGAACTGAATCTTGCCGCGATGCAACGCCATGTGCGTTTTCTTTGCGCTGGCGGGTTGCGGGAGGGCACCGGTGTGTTGTTGTCAGGAGGAGGCGCGGGTGATTTTTCGACGCTGACGGTTGACGAGCGGTTGCGGGTCGCAGCCGCGGTGATCGCAGCAGCAGATGGACAAATCCCCGTGGCCGTGGGCGTACAGACGACGAGTACGCGTGAATTGGAGCAATTGGCCTACGCCGCAGCTGAATTGGGGGCTGATTACCTGCAGGTGTCCCCGCCTTTTTATTTCTCGCATACCGAGGACGATTTTCTTGAGTACCTGGCGGCGGCGGCGGTCGCGGCGCCGGAGGTGGGTTTAATTGTTTACAACACGTATTGGACCAGTATGGGTGTGTCCGATGGGATGGTCTCGAGGTTGCTCGATCTTCCCACTGTAGTGGGGCTCAAATGGAGTAGTCCCGACGGTGCATTTTTTGGGTTTGAACGTGTGGTGCACGAGTACGCAGACCGGCTCAGTGTGATCGATAATCAATTGCGGTTTGTGACCAGCCATATGCTTGGTGCACGGTCGATCGAACTCCACATCGCGAACCACTGGCCACAGTGGGGTGTACGACTTTGGGAGCAGTTAGAAGCGGGTGCCTACGGTGACGTGCAACAAGAGATGATGCGAGTGGTCATGCCCTTCTATCAACTGTGGGCAGAGATGGAGCGGTATACCAGTGGTGATGGTTACCTCGATAAGTTGTGCATGGAACTGGTGGGTCTTGATTCAAGCCGTTGCCGTCCGCCGACGCGTGACGTGCGGAGGCGATTTCGTGAGCAGGCACGTCAGATGTTGTTGCAATGTGGCACCCCGAACGTGGTGGACTGAATGGCATGAGTTCGTCTTTACATCTGTTTGATTACCTGGTTGTGTTTGGGTATCTAGGCTTTTCAATCGGGTTGGGATGGGCTCTGCGGCGCCAATCCAATCGCGACGAGTTTTTCTCAGCCGGTCGTTCGATGGGGCGTGTTGTCGTCGGTTTGAGCGTCATGGCGACGTTATTCTCCGCCAACAGCTTTGTGATGTACCCCGCGGCCGCCTATGGCAACAGCTTACGTCTGGCAATGGCACTGGTGGCTTTTTGGGCAATGGGACCAGTCGTCGCTTGGGTATTCATCCCGGTTTATGCACAACTCCAGTGCACCACCGCCTATGAGTATCTGGAACTACGGTTTCATGTTTCCGTGCGCTGTCTGGCGAGTGCACTATTTATCCTGTTGAGAATTGGCTGGATGGCGGCCGCGACGTTTGCCGCTGCGGTCGCGATTGCGGGGATTTCGGGTGTCGATCGGATCGTGATCACGGTTGGGTTGGGGGTGGTGGCGATTGTCTACACGATGATGGGTGGACTGCGGGCCGTTATGTGGACGGATGTACTACAGTTTTTTGTTTTTTTTGGCACTATTCTGTTCGCTGCTGCGGTTTTGATCGGCCAGTCGGAGGGGGGCGCGGCGCAAATCGCGACCACTTATTTCGAGGGTCGCGAAAACCTCTGGTTTGATTTTTCGCTTGATCCGACCCTGAAATATGGCTCCATAGCGATCCTGGTAGGGAGTTTTCTTGAGGGGCTTTCTGCGTTTGGCGCGGATCAAGTGGCAGTACAGCGCTACATTGCGGCGCGTAACGCGCGGGCGTCCCAGTCAGGGTTCTTGATAACGCTACTGGGGTTGCTGGTGGTAATTCCCGGGCTGCTGATGATCGGAATGGGGTTATTCAGTTACTTCCAACAGGCTCCGCAAGACTTGGCTCCGGTACTGGCCGAGCATCTGGAAACGGCGACCGCAAAAGAAGCGCTGGCCCTGCGACAGCGGATTGAAGCGTTTGCGCCGGCGGCGGTCGATGGATCTGCTGGGTTGGCTACACAGATCAGCGCCTACTACCGTCAACACCCTGGCGGATTGCATGCGGATATCGTCGAGATGGACCTGGCCGATCAAGCGATGTCCCAGTTTGTACGGCTCAAGTTTCCGCCCGGTCTGGTGGGTCTACTGGTCGCGGCTCTGATGGCAGCCACGATGTCGAGTATTG
This sequence comes from Planctomycetaceae bacterium, assembly GCA_002709225.1. Classification (GTDB taxonomy): domain Bacteria; phylum Planctomycetota; class Planctomycetia; order Pirellulales; family Pirellulaceae; genus UBA9264. The sequence continues at coordinate 11,033 of PAQH01000039.1, read as the reverse complement.
ATTCCGGTGTGCATTCGATTACCACCGCGCTGGTGATTGACTTTCGCGATCGCCTGTTGCCAGCTTGGCGCCCACAAACCGAGGCAGGCGAGATGTGGATGGCGCGTGCGCTCGTCGTGGCGGTTGGTGCATTGGCCGTGTTCTTGGCTTGCTTCGTTGGAGAGCTGGGAGATGTCTTCACGGTGGCTAAGAAAACAGTCGGTGCCTTTGCTGCCCCGCTACTGGCGGTTTTTATTCTGGGACTCTTTGTTTCGCGCGCGACAACGTTCGGTGTCTTCTGGGGGACCTGGCTGGGGGCCGGGTTTACCTTGTGGTTTAGTGATTATTTCGATCACTGGTTTTCGCTGTGGATTTTTCCGGTTGGTTTTCTGGCGTCACTGGGGCTGTCACTGGTTCTCAGCTGTATTCCATGGAGGGGGCGGCCAACATCGCAGAAGTGTTTGACATTCTGGGAGGTGCGGCGGTCGACAAATACGGACAGCCAGGCGGGATCGGAAAACGCTTGAAGATCGTTGCGGCACGTTGTCTCTCCAGAATTCGGGTGAACGATTTCCAGCTCAGTTTATAATGCCATAAGTTGTTTTTCCTGCCTCCGGTAGCACAAGATATGATCGGCATGATGCTTGATGGTTCGTAACAAGGTGTCCCGACGCAAATGGCTGGTTTCCGCCGCCGCTGCGTCGAGTGGTTTTTACGGTTTACAGCAGTACATGGCCCGCCGCCGGATCAGCGCATTCCGCGTCGAAGGCTACGGTCCCCTGGTCGCTGATCGACAACGTCGGCTTGATTTACCGGAAGGGTTTTCTTACCGGATTATTGGCTGGGCCGGTATGACTATGGACGACGGTTTGTGTCTACCCGAAGAGCCTGACGGAATGGGTACGTTCGTTGGGCCGGATGGGTTGACGCTGCTGGTGCGCAATCACGAAGTGGATCCCGACGGTACTGGCCCCTGGGGCCCGCAACGGCGCCTTCTGGGTCGCGTGGACGCAGACCGGTTGTATGACCAGGGACGTGGGAAAACGCCCGGTTGTGGTGGCACCACGACGGTCGTTTACGATACGCGCCGACAGCAGGTGGTGCGACAATTTCTATCGCTGGCTGGCACCTGGCACAACTGTGCAGGAGGTCCAACCCCCTGGAATACCTGGATCAGCTGTGAAGAGACGGTTGCTCAGGCGGGCGTCAACTGGGACGAAATGGTACCTCTGTTTGCCGATCAGGATCACGGCTACAACTTCGAGGTTCCGGCGACAATCCAGCCTCAACTGAACCCGGCAATTCCACTGACGTCGATGGGCCGTTTCAACCACGAAGCGGTTGCGTTTGACGTCGCATCGGGTGCCGTGTATCAGACAGAGGATCGTGACGACGGCCTGTTCTATCGATTCGTGCCGAATCAGCCTGGTGAGCTTCAGGTAGGAGGCAAGCTGCAGGCGCTGGCGTTGGTTAACTACAACAGCGCGGACACACGCAATTGGCATGCGGAAGCCGCAGAATTTCGCTTGGGTGAGTCGCACCGAGTGAAGTGGATTGACCTGGAGGGGATCGATTCACCGCAGGATGATTTACGTTATCGCGGGAGAGGGCAGGGGGCGGCTTGTTTTGCTCGCGGGGAGGGACTCTGGGCGACTCCAGATGCCTGTTACTTCGCTTGCTCCTCCGGTGGTGCGGAAAAGAAGGGGCAGATTTGGTGTTACCGGCCGAGCGCGGGCGAGGGAACTGCCGCAGAAGCCGCTGAGCCGGGACAACTGGAACTGTTTGTCGAGACAAACGCTTCTGAATTACTTGAAGCGGCGGATAACATTACGGTCACGCCTTGGGGTGACCTGCTGCTTTGCGAGGACCGGGCTGGAGAGGTAATCCGGCTGGTAGGTGTCACGCCGGCCGGCAAACTTTACACGTTTGCCCACAATCATCTCGGGGCGGAATTTGCCGGGGCTACGTTCTCACCAGACGGGTCTACGCTGTTTGTCAATTTGCAGGAAGCAGGATTGACGCTTGCTATTACGGGGCCTTGGCAGGCGGCACGCACTTAGTGCGGCCCTGCGAGCGTGCTGACGAGGTAACTCGACAGTCGATTGCGCCTGGGATTGTGGCAGTGTGTTTTAGCGGCGTCGCAAGAGACGTTGGAGCAGTCCGCGGCGACGGTCCGCCGCGGGGGTCGCTTGAGAAGTGGTATGCACCGCGTCACTTTTTCCGAGATAGTAAGGCTGGTACTGAAAAACCTCGGGATCGTTACGATCGACAGTAACAGCGACGCCTGCCACGTTGGGTGAACCGAAGACTTCCATCCGCGTGAAGTGCAAATACAGTTGTCCGTTGGCGCTCTTCAAGGGTTTGTCGATGCGATAGTAGTGGGTGTCCCCGTGGATACAGACGACCGGTTTACGGTACTGTTCGAGGCTAACCCGCATGGTTTCCAGGAAACGGTGGAAGCCCTCTTCCGCTCCGTTTTCGAAGTCGGGGTTGGCGTGAATGATTACCGCAACCCCGGGGACGTCTTGTTTGATGGCTTCGGCAAACGCCGCTCGCAGGAATACCTGGTTTGCGGCACTGCGCTGGGCAAATTCGTTCATTGACGGCGCGTCGTCAACACGCCGATTGTTTTGACTGCCACAGATGTGGAGCACCACGAACATGACACCCGCCTTGGTGAAGCGATAATTTTCCACAAAGCGAGAGAATTCAGGTTGTTGGCTCTGAAAACGGGCTCCTAGTTGCTGTAACCGCAACACACCTGGGTCTTGGAAGAACAGTTGCCGTAACTTATCGAGCCGTTCGATCGGATCGGCGCCCACGCCGTGGCAGTCGGTCCATTCATTGTCGCCCGGCGTGTAGACTACTGGAGCAGGGTGCTGTCGAAAGAGATCGGCAATCGCCTCAAAGCCTTCGTCAGAACAAGGTTCGGATTGTGCCTTGATGTCGCCCACATGCAACAGGAAGGCAAAGTCTTCCCGCGCTGCCTGCTGGAGAAGTTGACGGTACTGGGTATCTTGCTCAGCTGAATAGGGTGCGTCTCCGGTGGCGAGAAAACGAAAACGTGTTTCTTCTGCTGTGATTGGGTCATGCAGCCCGCACAGCAACGCCACCACCGTCAGCGATATGACAGGTTGGTTTTTCATAGCATCAGGTCCTCGATAACCAATACGCGGTACAAAACAGACGACCCCGTGTGTTGCTGGCAGGATACGCCCGTCCGTTGGCACCCCGAAGCCCGCCAGTGTGCCGTTTATTCTAAGACGCCAATTGGCCCCGGGAAAGTGTGGCGCCGGTTGCACGAGTGTCTGCTGGAGTGGGCACGAAGAAGTTGGGGTTCGGGTCTCTGTGCATCGGCCCATGGTGAAAACAGGGCGATCGCGCGGAGTCCGCGAAGGGGATCACAGCGCGTAGTGATAAGCAGGCTACTTTTCCCTTGGGAAAGGAGGGTTTAGCATTCTCCTGGTCTGAGACAAGGGATCAGGGGCTTGCCTTGTCGAATCGGTTCCGTACTGGAAAGGATCGGTATTATGCGATATGGAAACTGTCGCTGGGTTGATATTCAAGCGACTGACAAGGATCGGGTTGTTGTTGTCGTACCAACCGGTGCTTTGGAACAACATGGTCGGCATCTGCCGTTATTGACTGATACGATTCTGGTTACCGAGGTTGCCGAACGTGTCGAAAAAAAACTGCCCGACCAGGTGTTGCTCGTTCCGACTTTGTGGCTCGGCGCCTCGGATCACCACTTGGATTTTCCTGGCACGCTCTCTTTGCCCAACACGCTCTATGCCGAGATGATCAAGCACGTGTTGCAGTGTTGTGTTGGCGCCGGGTTCCGCCGGATTATGTTTCTGAATGGTCACGGCGGCAATACGGCCCCGGGGACTGTCGCGATTACGGAGATGGCGAATTCACGCGACGATTGTGATGGAGTGCTCGTGGGCTGGACCGGGTATTGGCAAGGTCCGGCATTTGCGCCAGAAAAGCATGGAATGGAAACCCCACATGCATCCCACGCGTGTGAGTATGAGACCTCGATGATGTTGGCGGCCGCAGGCGAAATGGTCGAAATGTCCGAGGCCCGCGCGGGAGCGGTCGTGCTTGACAGCAAGTTTTATCATTCGGAGCTGGGCGGACAGGTTACCCTTGCAGGCCGCTTTCACCGTAGAACTTCCACAGGTGCGATGGGACGACCCGACCTGGGTACTGCTGACAAGGGCTCCTCGTTGATCGAGGCCGCGGTGGAGGATACGGTGGGGCTGATTGGCGACTTTCTGACGTGGGAAACGCCGCGCGTGTTTTCCGCGGGGGAAAGCTGACTCTTGCCAGCTGTGCAATCCGAAATCGCATGACGGTGTAGGACATGGCGCACGACAGCAGAGCCGTGTCATTCCACTTGACTGAAGCGGAAGATTTTTTGCGGCACCGCGACCGTCAGGTAATCGCTGACAGTCATCACGATGGAATCCGTCAGCGATCCAGCATTGAACGCAATCCGCCGGTTTTCGCAGATTGCGGCGTCGATATAGAGTGGGAAAGGAAGGATGGGATGCCCAAAGGGAGGGACACTCCCGGGGGGCAGTCCGGGTCGGCTTTTCAGCGCCGTCAACGTGGCCAGCTCTTCGCGACTTGCGAAGCGTATTTTCTTGACCCCCAGTTCTTGCCGGATAGAGCCTGAGTGGGCTCGCCGATCCGCCGGCAATACGAACAGCGCAAAGTCCACTCCGACTTTCATGAGCAGGGCCTTGCCACCGTGCTTGAGGTCTTCACCGCGCGCTGCCGCCGCATCTTGGGAAGTCAGCGTTGGTTCGTGTTGGACTTCACGAAACGGGATCGCGTGCTGCTGTAACAGGGCGCGAATGGATTCCAGAACAGTCATGGATGATCCTGTGTAATGCATGGTATGAAACTTGACGAACCTGAAACGCAGCAACACAACCCCTGTGGGCGGGAAAATGTAGTCCGCTGGCTACGGCCCGTTCTCCCCGGGAAGCTCCAGGCGTCGTGGATGCCGACTCAAACGAACAGTGGGGTCGATGGCAGCGGGGGTCGATGTGGTACTACAGTCGAAATCGCCAAGAAGCGCAGCGTGGTCAAGCGGACACGATTTTCTGCTGGTGGTCGGGGTGCGCTCTGCGCTACTAATCGGCGTCATTACCTGGTCCGGAGTGGACACATGCTGCGGGTTTCGCTGGCTGGCGCTCCTGCGGTGCAATGATCCGAAACGCCGGGCTGCCAGCTCACTGTCTACATCAATCAGTTCATGCGCAGCGTTGTGTGACTTGGTGTCCGACATGTAGAGATTGTTTATTGCTCGGTCACGAAGCATTACCGTTTGTAAACCGATCTGATTTCCATTTCCAAGCGGTCGTTCGAGTCCTGGCACTCAAGAGGTGGTTTTGTTGTTTGCTAGGCCAAATGAGGCCAGTCTTCCCAACGGGTTCAGGTTATGGCAGTGATGACGGCTGTGTCAAACGGCACCTGGTGCTTGGCGGGCAGCGCTGACTGGCCAGTAGGAGAGTGTATGCCCTGTAGATTCGTTCTTGACGCCTTGGAGGGATAACCCCTGCACTGCCATACAGAGGTTTTCAGCGTGCCTTGAGCCGTCCAGGAATCTCTACTGCGACTATTCGGACCATGTATATTAGTAGCAGAGCCCGCGGTCTGTTTTTCAGCAGGCTGAGTGGCGGATTGTGCAGGGTTAGTTTGTCGAAACCATTGCGAGCGGCTGCTATGAGTTCCAGGGATGATGCATTCGACGACCTCGTTGGATTTAACGCATTCGATGACCTCGTTGGATTTGAGGACCTTATCAATAAAGGCGACTCCCTTTTTTCTTGGGGGTCCTACACGGCTGCGATTGCCACATTTGATGAAGCATTACGACTCGACCCCGAGAGTGCCCTTGCGCTTGACAAACGCGGTTTATGCTATGCGAAGAAGAATGATGACACGCGGGCGATCGCGGATTACAACGCTGCCATTCGCATTGCTGCCGATCTAGAGCAGGTGTTTTTCCATCGCGGTCAATCGAACCAGAGGCTAGGACATAGTGAGCGGGCCATTGAGGATTACACGGAGGCGTTGCGTCTCGATCCTCAATGCGCAGAGGCGCTGAATAGCCGTGGTGTTGTCTACGCTAATAAAAACGAAATCAAGCTTGCCTTTGCCGATTGGGATGCCGCGATCCAAATTTATACAGCGGACGCACAAAGCGACGCGGATCACGCGGATGTTCTCTACAACCGTGGCATGTTGCATGCGATGTTAAAGCAAGTCGAGAAGGCACGAACGGACTATGACAAGGCGATCGAGATCGATCCAAAGCACGCCAAGGCGTACTACAAAAGAGGGAATGTAGTAGAAACGAACGATTTGCAGGCGGCGATTGCCGATTATGGTCGTTCCATTGAGTTCGATCCAAAACAACCGCACGTGTACGCTTCCCGTGCAATGGCTTACCGGCGTGCCGGTGACCTGCAACGCGCTGTGGAGGATTACACCGAGGCAATTTATCTGGATCGCAAAAATGTCACGACTTTCAACAGTCGCGGCCAGGTTCATTTTGAACTAGGCGACACGGACGCCGCGATCAGCGATTACAGTAAGTCGATTCGTATCGCCTCGGATTTCGCGGAAGCCTATTTCAATCGTGGTGCAGCACACAGCAAACAAGGCGGGTACGATCGTGCGATCAAGGATTATGACGAGGTCGTGCGTCTGCGCCCGGAAGACAGTGCTGGTTACTATAAACGCGGTAGGGCTTATGAGTGTCAGGGGCAGTTTGAACAAGCACTAGCAGATTATAGCCAGGCCATTCGGATCCGGCCCGAATATGCGAGTGGATATCGTAAGCGTGCACGCGTCCAGCAGCGCCTTGGAAATGTCACCAAGGCGATTTCCGATTACACACAAGCGATTGCCTTGGAGCCTGAAAATGCCACTACGTTTAACAAACGGGGCGAGGCCCGGTTTGAATTAGGAGACACGGACGCCGCGATCAGCGATTACAGCAAAGCCATCGACAGGGACTCGGAGTTCGTGGCGGCCTATACCAATCGTGGCAATGCGTATCGCAGGCTGGATGACCATGAAAAGGCAGTGCAGGACTTCAGCCAAGTCATCCGTATGTGCCCCGAGAGTGCGAGCGGCTATTACTATCGCGCCCGAGAGTACAAGAGCTTGGGAGAGTATCAGCGCGCGATCATCGATTATGACCTGTCTATCGAACGTGATGCCGAACGGCCCTATGTCTTTATTGGCCGCGGCACTGCGCATCAGCAGCTGGGGGAACTGAAACGTGCCAGGGAGGATTACACGCAGGCGATTGCCTTGGACCCGGACAACGCCAGGAACTTGAACAGACGTGGGCAGGTCTCCTTTGAACTAGGGGAGACGGACGCTGCGATTCGCGACTACTCCAAAGCGATTCGTGTTGACGCGGAGTTCGCTGAGGCCTACCTCAACCGTGGGAAAGCGCATAGTAAAGAGGGCGACGACGACAGTGCGATCAAGGACTACGGGGAGGTGCTTCGCCTCCGCCCTGATGACAGCGCTGGTTATTACCACCGCGGCTGCGCTTACGAGCGTCAGGAACAGTTGGAATTCGCTGTCGCGGACTTTAGTGACTGTGTTCGGCTTAAGCCCACCGATTCAAACGGTTACTGCAAACGAGGGAGTGTTTACCGAAGTCTTGGAGAGACGGCACAGGCGATTGCGGATTACACGCAGGCGATCGAATACGAGCCGAAGAATGCTTCAGCGCACAATGGCCGTGGTTTGGTCTACGCCAGCCAAGGTGATTTTGACACGGCGCTGGAGGATTACACTCGCGCGATTGAAATCGCCCCTGATTTTTCCCTGGCTTACATTAACCGCGGCAATGCACATACCAAACTGGGTGACCATGAGCGTGCGTTGGAGAACTTTAATCAAGTAGTACGTCTGCGCCCGGAGGATCAATGGAGCTATTATCGTCGTGGGCGAACTCTTGACAAAATGGGCCAATTTAAGCAGTCGATCGAGAATTTCGCAGAAGTGATTCGCCTCGCTCCGGAATGGTCCAAAGGCTATTGGCAACGGGGGAAAGTTCGCGAAAAGTTTGGTGACACAGATGGTGCCATTGCTGATTTTGATCGGGCAATTGAACTGGATCCGGACCAGCCGATTGCCCTGTTCCTGCGCGGACTGGCCAATTCCAAAGAAGGAAACTACGAGGCGGCAGTTGTGGATTACGACAAAGCGATCCGAATGGACACGGATTTTGACAGGGCTTATTTCAATCGCGGCCTGGCGTATAGCAGACAAGGTGACTACCGTCGCGCCGTGGAAGACTTCACTGAATACATTCACCTCTGCCCCGCGGCGGCGAAGGGGTATCTTTATCGAGGTCGTGCCGTTCAGAGGCAGGCTGATTTCATGTCGGCAATCGCCGATTTCAATGAGGTCGTTCGATTGCAGCCGAACGATGCGATTGGCTATTTGAGTCGTGGGAAGGCTTATAAGGCGCAGGGTGAAGTCGCTAAAGCCATCGCCGATCTCTCGCAGGCGATCCGGTACCAGCAGAATGTTCCCAGTTCGTACAGTCACCGGGGAGTTTTGTACAGCAGAGAGAACGAGCTTGACCTGGCCATTGAGGATTTCAGTGCAGTGATTCGGCTGGATGCCGAAAATCCACGACCCTACTACAACCGGGGAAGAGCCTATGATCGAAAGGGAGACGTGCCCCGCGCGATTGCTGATTACGATACGGCAATTCGCCTCGACCCGCAGAATCCTCGGGCTTATGTGGGACGTGGCGTCGCGCACCGTAACGCGGGTGACTTTCAACGTGCGATTGATGACTACAACCAGGCCTTGAGCTTGGAGGCGGACAACGCCCGTGCGTACTACAACCGGGGTGTTGCCTATTACGATGCGGGTGACCGCGAACAGGAGATTGCCAACTACACGAAGGCGATTGAAATTGATCCTGACAATTCTCGCCTGTATTGCGTGCGCGGGAACGCGTTCCGCAAATCAGGTGATTTGCGCCGTGCCATCGCCGATTATGACAGGGCGATTCGTCTTGATGACAAGAATGTGCGGGCGTATCGGAGTCGCGGATTCGCTTACGCCAAGAAACGCTCTTACGCCCGAGCGGTCGCTGACTACGATAGGGCGATTGACTTGGCGCCCCGTTATGTCAACACCTACTTGTTGCGGGGCAATGTCCATCGCAGGAATGGCGAGTTGTCCGCGGCGATTGCCGACTACGACCATGTGATTCGCCACGCCCCGCGCCACATTAAGGCTCATTTTTTTCGTGGCAAGGCGTATGGTCGCCAACGGCAGATTGCCCGGGCGATTGCCGATCTAGTCCGCGCTAGAATGCTGAAGAATCGGGCTTGATGTTCTTGTCGGGTGTGGTAGGTGCGGAGTTTGGCTAAGGCTCGATAGCAGATCACTCGCTGTGCGTGGACCGTGATAGCGAAGCCGATTATGCATGGACCGCCTCGAGGGAAAGCTGTTGGTACCCAATGCAGCCAACGGTACACGACACCTGCCGTGCCTATCACCGAGATGCTTGCCGCCGATCTTGACGAGGATGGTGTCGCAGACCTGCTGCTTGTCGGTTACCAAAGGCCCTCCGCCAGCGTGACTCACGTGTGGCGATTGTCTGCATTCGCCGCGCTGAGCAGAAAAGGGTAGGCTTGATTTCCATTTTCAATCGGGTCTATTTTCGATCCGACCGGATATCTTCCCTCTCTTATGTTTGTAACGAATGCCAGAGGGCCCACGCCGAAAACAACATACATACCGATCCACGCCTCAGCATCATCACTGTCCACACCAAGATTCGATTGGATCATCTGCGCGCGTTCGAAGTCCGCACTACTTTGCGTGTGTCACTAGTGATGCGACCAAATTCACCGGTTGCGATCCATCGCGATACGCGCTGCAGGCAATACAACCCGAAGCAGAATAGACAAGCTAAATCGATAAGAAACATGCCACCAACTGGAACAGCCGATCACTGGCTGTAATGTGTCGGATTTGTTGGTCTTGAAATCACTTCCAGTAAGAGGCGGAATACCAAACGCAATAACTTCGGTTGGATCGAATGTTTCCTGTACCTATTTGTTCTTCCGGGTCATGCGCCAAATAAAGAACGGAATGACAAGATAGAAACTGTAGCCTCCGATGTCGGAAAGCAGGTAGTAATATTCCTGAGAGGTCATTGCCCCAATCTCACGCTCGGAAAAGAAGTCATTACTCAAGCTGGTGTTTGCTCACCAAACATCACCATGCTAATGCATCCCAAATCTGCCTGCTTGTTCTTTTCGCCGATTTCTCTGTCTGTATTCCATGGAGGCGAAGAGGGGCAGCCGAAACGATCTTTGTGTTTCAAGATGTCGCTGTAAGGAAATTGTGATCGACCGGTCATTTTCTACCCGGGCGCATTCGCAAACGTCATCAGGAATGCAGACGTTATTAGGAATATAGCCCAGCAACGGTACGCTGGCACAGGCCACACAGCAGGAAGTGGCTCACGTAACAAGATAGCGACCAAATAACGATTGCACGCGGTTTCCCGCAAGACGCGGGGAGAGTCAAAAATGCGATATTGGTCCACAAATACCCCACAAACCAGTAGAACCAGCAACACCTTTCAAAATGGATTGGAATCCTGACTTGGTTGACGAAAAATGGACAGGTCCGATAAATGGAACCGAGAATGCCACTTTGAGCCTCCAATACCAATCACGAGCTGACTCCACCTTGGAGCGAGCATTGGTATTGTCGAAGGACTCCAGACGCAGGCCAGCCTATTTTCGAGAGGGGCCCATTGTTCAATCTCAAACGACCACTTTTTTGTGGCATGGAAAATGTGAAGATGGTTCCCATGAAACCAAACAGATTCTGACCTTCTCCCCGTTTCTTGGTCCATGTGCTGGCCTGCTCCCCAAAAACTGATCCAGGTGTTATGAGAGTCTAACCGCCCAGTGACCTTGCCCCCAAGTTTGATCCAATTGGAATGCTAGGGTTTTAGGATTATTCTTTCAGGCTAG